>JAGWQI010000078.1 GCA_028870105.1 Patescibacteria group bacterium | reverse complement strand
TTTAAAGTGCTGCCGCCGCTATTGCCCACCACCAGGTTCTGGGTGCTGGGCGTAAAACCGCCGACCGTGCCAGCAAAGAGAAAGTAGGTGGGATTTAAGGAAATGGTGGAGGGAAGGGAGTTAACCGTAACATTAGTACTGCACTTCTGGCCAAAGTAACCGACACCGGTTTGCTGCATCTGCCAGGAAAATGGCACGTTGCTGCCCACGGCCGAAGCGCCGACTGTCCCGGAAAAGCTAAAGGTTACGTTTTGGCCAGATTGGCTGTATGGGAGAAAGCCGACATTGGTAGGGTACCAGGTGCTGTCGAGTAAGTTATTAAAAGTATTGACTACGGTCCAGTTAGTGCCATCGTTACTGACATAAATAACGCTCTTGGTCAGGCTGCTGTAAGGCAGTAATTTGATTTGCGACAGGCTTTTTGGCGAGCCGTAATCTAAAACCACATAGCCGGAATACTTGTCATACGGAATCCAGCCGGAATACGTATCGTAAATGTAGAAGATACCAACACTGCTATGAGTAGCCGTATTGTTGTCGTACGTGTACTGGCAGTTGGTAGTGCCCGGGCCGCCTATATCGGCCGGATCGGCAGAGCAGCTTACCGGGGTAAGCAGGTTGCCGCTGCCGTCATAGCTTTGAATTTCCCGGAAGCCATAAGTGGTAACGTACGGCGAGCCGCCAGCGTCACTTTCTTGGACCTTGACATAGCGGTAAGCCGGCGAGGTCGGCAGGGGCACAGAAGAGGGGCCCCACTTGGTATTGCCAGCCGGATCCTGGGAGCCTAAAGAATAACCAGAAGGCGGCAGGCCGATCCAGTTATTGGTGCCGATGTTACGCATGACCACTGTGGCATTGTATGTATCCCCCACAGTGTAGCTGGTTTTGTCCGTGGTAATGCTGACGCACTGGGCGTCGTTAGGCAAGGGCGTGACGTTAACTGTCACGCTTTTAGTGGCCGGTCCGCCCGAACCTTGGGCCGTTATGGTGTAAGTGGTGGTTTGACTGAGATTGCTGGTATTGTCTGAGGCTGCGGCCGTGTTAGTGACAGGGCGGCTGTTAAAATTCGGATCCACGGGAGATGAGGTAATGACCGCGGACGTGGAATTGGAGACAGTCCAGTGAATAACCGTGCTTTGTCCGGAACTAAGGGAGGTGCTGTCCGCCCAGATATTGGCCGCGACGCTAGCTGCACAGGAAGCTTGGTTAGGCGGCGGCGTGGCGCTGCAGCTGCCATCACACTGAACCGTGCCTGGATTGGTATTGCCGCAATTATTGGGGGCAGAGGTACAGGCAGATCCGGAGTTGGCCGCGCAAGTGGTGCAGCTGGCATCGCTGGAACAGAGATTAATACAGGAGTACGCGGTATTGGCAACAGTCACGCAGGCATTGCTCGAGCAGGTAGTATGGGTGCCGGGAATGACAGTGGAATGGCAAATCCCGGTCGTAGTGTCGCAGTAATCAGCCGTGCAGGAATTGCTGTCGTTGCAGTCGCTGTCGGAGTGACAGCCGCTGTTGGGTAAACACTGGGCGGTGCAAGTTCCCGCGTTTTGACAGGTATAGTTAATAGGACAATCTGAATTTGAGCTGCAAGCCGGGGTTACGCAGCTGCCACTACAGAGTATGTCGCCACTGGTAGGACATGCGCAGTGATAATTCTCCTGTGTGCCAGGACAGGAAATACTGCCATTCGCACAAGTAAGACTTATGGGGTTGGGTGGTGTATAGGGTGCATCACAAACTGGCACTTGCGGGTCAGTGCAGTAGGTGAGTATTAATGTATCTCCACAGTACGGATCCCCGTTTTTACAATACGGATAACCCTGGCCATCGGCTTTTGCGCCACAAATTCCGGATGAAGCATATGACTTCTGAATGAAAAATGGAAACCCAGAAAATAAAAGTACAAAAAATGCAAGTACTAATACCTTTTTAACGATCTTAATTGAACCTGGTCCCGAAAAAACAAATAACCCAGCCAGCCGAACCAAAATATTTTTAGTTTGCGAAAAATTAATTTTAATCTTCATAATTAAATTGTCATTTGTTTCTTGAAAAAATGATAGTCTTTTTTTGACGTTCAAAGCTTAGAGCTTTTACACCATAACCATAGCACTTTTTTTAAATATTGTGAAATTTTAGGCAAGACTTTATGTCAAATATACCGATAAATTGCCATTTTTTGTCGAAATTTTTGTTCTTGACAAAAAATAAAATGTATGCTATAGTTTATTTACCTTACAAGGAGGCCTCGATGAAGTACCATCCAAAGTTTTTGATGGCACTGCTTATAGTGTTAGCGTTTTCCGCAGTGTCAAACGCCCAAACTTTGCCCACACCTGCCGGTCCCGACGGCTTCTGCGCCGTCGTGATGCACGAGGGGCAACAGGCCATCGCGCTCTACCGTTTCAGCGGTCGTGCGGACATCTGGGTGCCTCGTTGGACCCAGATTGGCGGGCTGGACAACAGTAATCTCCGGTGTGACAGCACCGGAACCGCGTACCTTGCTGGCGGAACCCTGCTTAAGGTTTCCTTTGCCGGTACCGCAACTCCCATCGACCCCGTATTCATCGTTGGAAATCGTGTACTCACTTTGGTGAGCGCACAATTCACCAACACTGCGAACGGCAACGTTGGTTTGTTCGGGAAATTCAATGACGGCGAGCGAGTTTTTAACGCCGTGTTGAGTCTTGCCGACAACAGCCTCGCGCTTGATGCGGGCCTTGCTGAGATCGTTGACGCCTGCTCGACGAGCAGCAGCGTCATCGCAATCACCAAGGTCGGTTTCCCAGCCAACGCCGGCATCATCACCCGGACAACTGGCGGCAACAGCGCCGCCATTGGCAGCGTAGAGGACGTACGGTTCTCCAAACTGGCCTGTGGTCCAACTGGCGCAGCCGTACTTTCCCAGGCGCCTAACGGCCAGCGGCTGATGTACTCGCCCGACAAGGGCGAAGCCTCGACCGCTTTCGTTTTCGGTGCCCTCGGGTTCCCCGCCAGCCTCGTTGTGGGGAATGACGGTCCGGCGTTCACCTTCCGCACGACTGACCGTGCGGTAGGCACGGCGCTTTACCAGTGGACTGCCGCCGGTTCGGTTCAAAAAACCGAACTCAACCAGGCGGTTATACTGGTCGCTCCCGGCGGGCAAATTGTGAAGCTCACAGGTGACGGCAACGGCGGCTACACTGTGGCCGCTCCCGGCGGCCAGACTATAAAGCTCGCGGGCGGCAACCGCGGTCATGGCGTGTTGCCGTAAACCAAATGGTACCTCGAACCCCGGTCAGGCGGGCAAGGTCTCCGTCGCGAGACCCCTGAAAACCGGCGTAGTCCTCGTACTGCGCCGGTGTTTGTTTTGGCCAAAAGTCCAGCCAACATAAAACCCCCTCATAAGAGAGGGGGTTTTATGTTTAAAAAGATTACGGCTTATAGGCGTAGTACAGGCTAACAACGTTAACCGGAGGTGTGGGAAGATTGTAGCGCAGCAAGACCGCCAGGCTATTGCCGCCTTTGTCCGCGGCTACGAACTTGTAATTCGACTGGACAGTGGAGGAGGAAATTTTCCACTGGTTGTCGCTGAAGTACTTTTGGAACGCCGCCCAATTTTGGTCGATAGTCTTGGCTGTTGAATAGCTTACGTACGATTCCTGCATATTCCGGTTTGTTAGCGGCAGGTTGGCGCTGTCGACTATTTTAGGATTGTTCTCAACAGGCAAATTGGCGGGCAGGGTTGCCAGAATGTCAGCAACCACCATTCTTGTACTGCCGGCTTGTGGCTGGGCACTTGAGGTGTTATTCTGCGCGGTGGACTGGTTGGCCGGCGCCGTGGCTTTCTTGGATTTTTTGACGGCCACAACCACCAAGGCTGCCACTAAGACCACAACTAGCGCTACGATTAGCCAGACCCCGCGATGGGACTTACTGCTTTGGGGCGGTGGCGGGATTTGGCCGCCATTTAACGGACTGG
>JAGWQI010000077.1 GCA_028870105.1 Patescibacteria group bacterium | reverse complement strand
GCAGGGAATCTTGCAGTTTTTAAATAAGTAGATGGCGGGGTTTACCCGTTTGTCTGAGGTTTTAAAGTAGTTATAAGTTTTTGGAAATAGCAAAAAAATAGGGCCGTCTTCTCAATGAGAAGACGGCCCTATTGTAAGAGTTATCGTTTAGCGCGTTTTCTTTCAATCGCTGATAAAATCTTTTTTCTAATGCGAACCGACTGCGGCGTGACTTCCACCAGTTCGTCCGGGCCGATGTACTCCAGGGCGAAATCCAGTTCCACCGGGCGCGGGGGAGTTAAAATTATCGCGTCGTCAGAGCCGCTGCTGCGCATGTTGGTCAGTTTTTTGGTCTTGCAGACGTTTAATTCCAAATCGCTGTCTATCGAGTTCTTGCCCACTACCATGCCTTCATAGACGTCTACGGCCGGAGCAATGAACAGAATGCCGCGTTCCTGGGCGTTGTTTAAGCCGTAAGCATTGGAGATGCCGGACTCGCTGGCAATCAAGCTGCCGTGGTCGTTGGCGTGTGTGTCGATTTCGTGGACCGGTTTATAGCTGTCGAACAGATTGTTTATGACCACCGTGCCGCGGGTGCGTGTCATTAATAAATTTTTCAGGCCAATCAAACCGCGCGTCGGAATCAGATATTCGGCGTGGATTTCGCCGGAAGGGCTTTGGTCCATGTGCTGCATTTGCCCGCCGCGCTTGCCGAGTTCTTCAATTACCACGCCTTGGTGCTCGCTCGGCACGTCGATGGTGACAATTTCGTATGGCTCGAGTTTGACGCCGTCTTGTTCGTGGTAAATGACTTCCGGCTGGCTGACCTGCAGCTCAAAACCTTCGCGGCGCATGGTTTCCACCAACACCGCCAAATGCAGTTCGCCGCGGCCGCTGACCAAAAATGAATCGCTTCCCTGTTCCAGGCCCTCAACTTTGAGCGCCACGTTGGTTTCCAGTTCCTTGATTAAACGTTCGCGCAGCTGGCGGGAGGTCACGAATTTGCCTTCGCGCCCGGCAAACGGGGAAGTGTTGACGCCAAAAGTCATTTTAATCGTCGGCGGCTCAATGTCCACCGGCGGCAAGGTTTTGGGGTTTTGCGGATCGGTTAAGACGTCGCCAATGTGAATGTCGTCAAAGCCGCCAAAGGCCGCAATGTCGCCGGCCACGGCTTCCTCGGCATCCACCTGTTTTAAGCCTTCGTACATTTGCAAAGAGGAAATTTTGCCCGGCTGTTTGGTTCCGTCGGGTTTAATAAGCAGCACGTTCTGGTTTTTCTTGGCGCTGCCGGATACGATTTTGCCAATCCCCAGGCGTCCTTTGTAGTTGTCATAAGTCAAAGCCAGGACCTGCACGGCAAACACGTCGTCCATTTGGACTTCCGGCGCCGGAATGTGCTTAATGATGGCTTCAAAGAGGGGAGAGATGTCTGGCGGAGTATTGGGGTCGGAAATTTTGGCCATTAAATCCTCGGCTGACTCGCTAGCTAGGCCGCGCAAACCGGAGGAATAGATAATCGGGAAGTCCAGCTGGCTGTGGGTGGCGTTTAACTTAACAAACAAGTCAAAAGTGTGGTTGACGGTCTGGTCAACCTGGGCGTCGGGCTTGTCGATTTTGTTAATGACCACAATGGCCTTGTGCCCAAGTTCCAAAGCTTTTTTTAAGACGAACTTGGTCTGCGGCATGGGGCCTTCTTTGGCATCAACCAATAGCAAAACGCCGTCGGCCATTTTTAAAGTGCGTTCGACTTCGCCGCCGAAGTCCGCGTGGCCCGGGGTGTCGACAATGTTGATTTTGACGCCGTTGTACATTAAGCTGGCGTTCTTAGCCTTAATGGTAATGCCGCGCTCGCGTTCCAAGTCCATACTGTCCATAATTAAATCCTTGGTCTCGGGGTTATCCTTGACCGTGTGGGTTTGCTTGAGCATGGCGTCGACCATGGTGGTTTTGCCGTGGTCCACGTGGGCGATAATGGCAATATTGCGGATGTTGTCTCGTTTCATAAATAGGCAATAGGCAATAGCGAATAGGCAATAATTGTTGACTTATATCACTTTTGCATAAAAAATTCCCGGCTACTTTTCGGGAAGTAGCTTAAAATATAGCATTAATTTATCAAAATGTCAATAATTTGCTATAATAAAGTTACTATAAATCCACCGCGGGCCTGCGGGGTTCTGCTGGCATCCGCAGTGTTTCAAAAGTAGCTTTATGAAACCAAAAACTCAAACCATAGGTTTTTATGTGCTGTTTGCCTTAGCCGGGTTGGTGGTTTTTTTCCTGCTTTGGCCGTTTTGGGAACTTTTGGCGTTTGCCGTGATTTTAGCTATTTTGTTCCATCCGTTTTATGAGCGCATCGAGAAGCACGCAAACATGCCAAATTTAACGGCGTTGTTTGTGGTGGTTTTAATTGCGTTGATTATTATTGGCCCGTTGTTTTTAATTGGACAACAGTTGTTTTTTGAACTAGCCGGACTGTACCAAAATTTGCATTTGGGCAATTGGACCGTCTCGCAGGAAACGTTTATTAGTCGTTTGCCGCAGTCGCTACAAAATTTGGTCGTGGCGCTCAATTTTGACGCGCGCAATTGGCTGACGCAACTAACCGGCCAGGCGTTTAGCTCGGTTTCGGGACTGGTGTCTTCCATTGGTTGGTTTTTTGGCTCTTTGGTCGTGGTGGCGTTTAGCACGTTTTTTTTGCTGCGCGATTGGGACAAAATTCGGAAAATGCTGGCGGACGTCTTGCCGCTTTCGGAGGCTAACGAAAATATTTTATTTAACCGGTTGTCTTCGGCCGTTGACGGCGTTATTAAGGGGCAGTTTTTGGTGTCGCTCTCGCAGGCCACGGCTTCGGCCGTTGGTTTTGCCATTTTTGGCATCCCCAACGTGCTGCTGTGGGCCTGTTTGGTGTTCTTGTCCTCGTTTGTACCGACTATTGGCACGGGTTTGGTGCTGATCCCGGCTGTTATTTATTTGTTTTTAACCGGCCACGTGGGCGCCAGCATTGGCATGGCCATTTGGGCCTGGGCCTGCGTGGGATTGATTGATAACGTCTTGGCCGCAAAATTAGTTTCTTCCCGCGTGCGCCTGCACCCGATCCTGACTATTTTTGCCATCTTAGGAGGCGTGGCCTGCTTTGGCGTTTTGGGAATTTTGCTTGGGCCGATTTTAATGGCAATCTTTGTGCAGCTGGTGCAAATTTATCAAACGCAGATTAAGGCTCGAACCTAGATAAGCCCGTTGCTCGTAAAAATAAGTTCGGGGCGGTATTGCTTGGCCCGGGCGTTTTAAGCTATATTAATAATATGAAACCGGAGATATTAAGTGTCCATAAGGCGACCGCATTGCCGCCGACCATCCTGACCATTTTTGGCGCTACGGGTGACCTCTCGGCAGATTATTTGTTGCCGGCATTGTTGCATATGCACCAGCACCGTATGCTGCCGGCCGATTTTCGGCTAGTTTGCGTGGGCCGCCGGCCGCTGGATAGCCAAAAATACCTGGCGTTTATTTTAAAAAAGTCTTCGGTGTTGCGAAAGCTGCCGCTTAAGATCCGCCAAAATTTTTTAAAGCGCTTGGTTTATTATCAGGGCGACTTTGACCAACCGGAAAGTTTTGCCAATTTGGCTAAAATTTTATCCGATATTCAAAAGCCCAAGCATACCTGCTATAACCGCCTGTTTTATTTTGCCACCAACCCGCACCAGTTCGCGGCCATTGCCCGGATTTTAAAATCGCAAGGTTTGCTTAATACCTGTTTGGAGCATGGCCGACAGTCGCGAGTGCTGGTGGAAAAGCCGTTTGGCTTTAACTTAAAATCCGCCCAGAGCTTAAATCGGTTGCTGCTGGAGTACTTCAAAGAAGAGCAGATTTATCGTATTGACCATTATGTGGGCAAGGAAACGGTGCAGAATTTAATGGTGGTGCGGTTTGCCAACAGCTTGTTTGAGCCGTTGTGGAATAACCGGTTTATTGATCACGTGGAAATTTCGGT
>JAGWQI010000012.1 GCA_028870105.1 Patescibacteria group bacterium | reverse complement strand
CATAAACCATCAGGCTGTTGATATCCTTGCTTGATTTTTAGTGAACGAACGTATACTATATAACTATCATTAAAAGTATTATATGGCTGAAAGATACAAATTAAGCTCTGATGTTCAATTAATGCTAATTAAAGACGATAAAATTTTGCTGCTAAAAAGGCAAAATACCGGTTACATGGACGGGCAGTATGGTTTGCCGGCCGGGCATTTGGAAAGCGAGGAAAGCCTGGTTTCAGCAATGATTCGGGAAGCCAAAGAAGAGGCCGGACTGGAGTTAAAACCGGAAGACCTGGTTTTTAGCCAGTCCATGCACCGCAAATCGACGCCAGATTATCTAACCTTCTTCTTTACAGTGGAAAACTATCAAGGTCCGGAGCCGCAAAACACGGAGCCGGAAAAATGTTCCGAACTAAATTGGTTTGCGCTCGACAATTTGCCCGAAAACACTATTTACTGGGTTAAAATTGGCATTGCCAACTATCAAAACGGAATTAAATTTTCCGAACCCGATTTCTAAACATATGGACACCGAGCCGCTTGCCAGCAAAATCAGGCCCAAGTCTTTAGGCGAATTTGTCGGCCAGGAACATTTGGTCGGCCAGGGAAAACCGCTGCGCATTGCCATTGAGCAAAAGCATTTGTTTTCGTTCGTCTTGTGGGGGCCGCCCGGGGTAGGGAAGACCACGCTGGCCCGCATTTACGCCAAGGCCGTGAACGCGGAATATTTTGAGTTGTCCGCGGTGTCGGCCGGCAAGGACGACATAAAAAAAATTGTGGACATGCCGTCGCTCCTTGGCCAACCCAAAATTTTGTTTTTGGACGAGATCCACCGTTTTAACAAGGCCCAACAAGACTTTCTTTTGCCGTTCGTAGAAACCGGCAAATTGTACTTAATCGGCGCGACCACCGAAAACCCGAGTTTCGAGGTCATTCCGGCGCTGCTGAGCCGCTGCCGCGTATTTACGCTCAGCGAACTTAGTGATGCTAACCTTGGCTTAATTATTGATCGCACCAGCTACAAGCTAAAAAAAGACGCGCGCGAATGGCTTGTCAATATGGCCAACGGCGACGCGCGCCAAGCCATTGCCATGCTGGAAAACACGGCCAAACTTTACGACAAGGTCACGGTTCAGACGCTCAAAGACACGCTGCAATCCAAGTACCTGCGCTACGACAAAGCCGGCGAGGAGCACTACAACACCATTAGCGCGTTTATCAAGTCCATGCGCGCCAGCCAGCCCGACGCGGCAATGTATTATTTATGCCGGATGCTGGATTCCGGCGAAGACCCGCTGTTCATTGCCCGGCGCATGGTTGTGTTTGCGTCGGAGGATATTGGCCTGGCCCAGCCCACGGCTTTGGTGGTGGCTAATGCCGTATTCCGCGCCTGCGAAACAATCGGCCTGCCGGAATGCGCGGAGAATTTGGCCCACGGCGTGGCCTACTTGGCGCAATGCAAAAAAGACCGCCGCGCTTACGACGCCTATTTAAAAGCCATGAAGGACGTTAAAGAACACGGCAACCTGCCCATCCCTTTAAAAATCCGCAACCCGGTCACCAAGCTGATGAAAAACTTAAAATACGGCGAAGGCTACGACAAGTACGACACAGACGACTATTTACCGGAGAAATTAAAAGGAAAAAAATACCTAACCTAAACTTTATGCCATCACCAGAACAAACCGAATTCAACCGACAGGCGTTAATCGATAGCGAATTATTGCGAATCGGCAATTTTCTGCGCCAACATGCCCCCCAAAAAGCCGCCACGACCCTGAACCGATTAAGAATCAAAGCTGGGCACTTGGACCAACTGGCCAAAGAGATCGTCGGTCACCCCAAAGCCAAGGGCTTTACTTATGACGGGAAATTTTTTGAAAACAAAACTCACCACGTATTCGTCGGCGACGGCTTAAACTTCCTGCAAAACATAAATACCCTGCTACTGGAAGAAATCTTTGATAAAAAAGGCACCAAAGGACTAATCCAAGCCTTAGAACAAATGGCGGAGCAAGATGTCACCGAAGTCTTAAAACAATTGGAAAGCCTAGACCATGCCGGCAACTTTTCCGGCCTCTCGCCAAACCCGGAAAACTACGATTAAGCGCCAAGGTACGGATTTGATATAATACAAATATGGATTTTTTCTCTTTAACCCTGGTCATTCTGGGCTTAGGCCTGTTTGAAACCGTTTCCAGCGTTGACAACGCCATTATTAACGCGGAAGTATTGTCGACCATGGGCAAGAAACCTAGGCGCTGGTTTTTAGTTTGGGGTTTATTTTTTGCCGTGTTTGCCGTCCGCGGGCTGCTACCCTGGCTGATTGTCTGGCAGGCCACGCCCGGGCTGGGCCCGTGGCAAGCCGTGATCGCCTCATTCTCCTCCGACCCTAAAGTCCTCACCGCGGTTCACGCCTCTGCACCGCTGTTGCTCATGGCTGGCGGCGTCTTTTTGATCTTTTTATTCTTTAACTGGTTGTTTTTACAAAATAAGACTTTTGGCCTATACGGGGAAAAATTCTTTTATTCCCAAGGTGTCTGGTTTTACGCCGTGGTTTCCGTGCTGCTGGCCGTCATTGTTTGGCAGGCGATTAAAATCAACCCCTTCTTGGCCTTTGCCGCGGTCATTGGCTCCACCGCCTTCTTTATTACTCATGGCTTTAAGGAAAACGCGGCCAAAAAAGAAAACCAACTGCTGCGCAGCCACATCTCCGATATTAGCAAGATCCTTTACTTAGAAGTTATTGACGCCACTTTTTCCATTGACGGGGTGCTGGGCGCGTTCGCCTTCACCTTGTCGGTGCCGCTAATCTTAATCGGCAATTCCTTGGGAGCGCTGGTGGTGCGGCAATTCACGGTCCATAACGTTGACCGAATAAAAAAATACTTGTTCATTAAGAACGGCGCCATGTATTCAATACTTTTTTTGGGCATCATCATGCTAGCCGATGCCTTCGGCGCCAAAGTGCCGGCTTGGGTTTCACCCACGGTTACGTTCGCGGTTGTCGGCTTTTTCTTCTGGAAATCTTTAAAACATAACCGAATTAATGGCGCTAGCCGAACTGCTTAAAAAATATGACTACCGGTTACCGCCGGAGTTAATAGCCCAGGCGCCGGCCAAACCCAGGGACTTGGCCCGGCTTTTAGTTTACCACCGTTTGGCCGACAAACCGGCTTTTGATACGTTTAAAAACCTGGGGAAATATTTACCAAAAAACGCGGTTTTAGTCTTTAACCAAACCAAGGTTTGGCCGGCACGCCTGGTTGTTCACAAGATAACCGGGGGAAAAGTCGAACTTTTGTACATTAGCCACGACAAAAAATTTGTAAAATTTCTTAGCAACAGACTGCTGCGTCCTGGAGATAATTTAAAAATCAACGCGAAATATTCGTTCACGATTAGTAAAAAGGAAGGTCAATTTTATTTTTTAAGGCCATCCTTCCCCATGTCCCGGCTGATGGGTGTTCTAAAAGCTTACGGGATTACGCCGCTGCCGCCATACATCAAGCATTCGCCTCTAACCGAAACGCAAAAACGGGGGGCATACCAAACAATTTTTGCCAAAACCGGACTGTCCGTAGCTGCCCCCACGGCCAGTCTGCACTTTACCAGACGTTTACTTAAAACCTTACGCCAAAAAGGGATTAACGAAAAATTCGTCAGGCTCGACGTGGGCTTGGGCACTTTTGCCCCGCTAAAAGACGATAATTTAAAAACCGGCAAGCTCCACCGGGAATTTTACCAAATTGATAGAGCTACGGCCGATTTTTTAAACCTCGCCAAAAAAGCAGGCCGACCGATTATTGCCGTGGGTACCACCGTGGCCCGCACTTTGGAATCCGCGGCTAATAACCGCCGACGGTTAAGCAAACTTACCGGCCACACCGATTTATTTATACAAGAAAGCTATAAGTTTAAATTCGTCGATGGACTGATCACGAATTTTCACGTACCTAAATCCAGTTTGCTGATGCTGGTCTCTGTCCTCGCTGGCCGCAAAAAAATCCTCAGCCTCTATCAACAAGCCGTTAAAAGGAAATTTCGCTTTTTTTCTTTTGGAGACGGGATGTTAATTTTATAAGCACTGTGGATAATCAAACATTAAATCCTTATAAATAAGCCACTATTTTATTACAAGTTATTGAAAATCCTTAAAAATCCCTGTAAAAGCCTTGACATTCCCAAAAAAACCTTGATTTTATTGGACTTTTTGCTAAACTTACCGTAGCTAAATTATTAAACGCTTTTACCCTCGCTTTTCCCTCCCTCGGAGGGGAGGGGAAAGAGCAAAGGACACAAAACCATGACCAAGTCAGAGACCCTGCAGGCGCTAGCCGACAAACTCGGCGTCACCCGCAAGCAAGTTAGCGAAATGCTCGACGCTTTGGTTGCTCTCGCTTACAGCGAAACCAAAAAGAGCGGCGAATTTACCATTCCGGGCTTAGGCAAGCTGCAAAAGAAGCATCGCGCCGCCAGAATGGGCCGCAACCCGGCTACCGGCGAGCAGATCCAGATTGCCGCCAAGACCGTGGTAAAATTCCGCGTCGCCAAGGCTGCCAAGGACTCCATCCTCTAAACCAACCGTTTAAAACCGCCCCGGCAAGCTCGGGGCGGTTTTTTGGCGAAATACTGCCGTGATCCCTTTTTTGAGCCGGCTTGTGCTATAATAAAGTCAAACCAAAAACAGACCAACTATGAAAATCCATTCACAAACCATTAGCCTCGAAACCAAAAAACAGTTCGAATTAGTCGATGTAACTTCTTATATTCAAAACGCGGTTACCGACGCGGGAATTAAGGAAGGTATGGTAACGATATTTTGTCCGCATACCACCGCAAGCGTTAGGCTGAACCACAATGAGCCCTTGCTCATACAAGACATTATGAAGACCCTGTATCGCCTGGTGCCGCTGGATATTAGCTACAGCCACGATCTCTTTGAGGTTCGCCAAAATGTCGCGCCCAACGAGCGCAGCAACGGCCACGCGCACGTGAAAGCCTTTTTACTGGGCTCCTCGGAAAGCCTGATAGTGGAAAAAGGCCGCATAGTGACAGGTCCCATGCAAAGCCTGTTCTTTGTGGAGCTGGACGGCGGCCGCGAACGTGAATTGAAAGTCAAGGTTATAGGCGAATAGTAAAAAGCCCCAGGAAATTTTAAAGGCAGAAATGATAAGACGTCTTTTGATTTTTATAACTATCTTGGCAGTTACAGCCGCCTTAGGCGGATATTTTTTGTCTGTCGAGCGCGCGCAATCGCAAAAACAGCACGCAACGGCCAAAGCGCCGGAGCAGCAACTAACAATAATCGAAGGCTGGACTACCGCGCAAATTGATCAGTATTTGGCCGGTAAACAGCTAATCCAAGCCGGTGATTTTATTGCGGCGGAAAAAAAATACGACACGAAAAATTTCCCTTTGCTGGCCAGCCGGCCAGCCGGCGCGGATTTGCAAGGCTTCTTGTTTCCCGATACCTACCGAGTTTACAAAAATACCGCTAGCGGAACTGAGCTGTCCGAACAGTTAATAAGTAAGATGCTCAACAATTTTTCCGCCAAATTTACGCCGGATATGCAGGCGCAAGCCGCCGCGCAAAAAATGAGCGTCTATCAAATTTTAACTCTGGCCTCAATCATAGAGAAAGAAACCGGCCGTAATGCCGTCTCTGCGGCGCAAAAACAGGCCTTAGACCAAGAACGCAAAACTATTGCCGGAATTTTCTACAACAGGTTAAACGCCGGCATGCCGCTGGAAAGCGACGCTACCGTGAATTACGCCACCGGCAAAAATGACCCGCAACCCACGCTGGCCGACACCCAAATCAACAGCCCCTATAATACTTACCTACGCAAAGGCCTGCCACCAGGCCCAATTTGCAGTCCGTCGCTCTCTTCAATTTTAGCGGCGCTCTACCCAACAAAAACCGATTACTTGTATTTTTTGCACGACCAAACCACGGGCCAGGCCATATTTGCTGTCACCTACGACCAGCACCTGCAAAACAAACAAAAATACCTGCACTGAGGCAGGCTTGAGAAGCTAAGCCAACGCGGTTAACCCAACGTGCTCCCGATAAAACCCTGATAGCCGTTGAGAAAACTGCTAATATCCATTTCGCTCTTACCTTCGGGCTGGAGCGATTTTATTTGTAATGCAGTATTATGGCCGCACACTACCCGGCCGCCGGCCGCAGCCAAGCCGGCGTGCGATAAAGACACGGGGTCAAGCCCGGCCACGTCGCTCAAAGCGCAATCCAGAACTTTAAGCTTCTTGCCGTTATAGGCCGTCCAGATCCCGGGCCAAGGGTAAAACGCTCGAAACTGGTTATAAATTTCTGCCGCAGGCTTTCGCCAATCAATTTTCCCGTCTTGCTTGCTGATCATTTTACAGTAAGTAGCCGCAGTGTGATCTTGCGACAGGGGAGTAAGCCGGCCAGCCTGGTAATCGCTAAGCGTAGCCAATAGCAAATCGGCTGAGACGCGCGCTAACTTGTCGGATAAAGTAAAATAATTATCGTCCGGATCAATGTTCACAATCTGTTGCGCCAATAGCGGCCCATGGTCAACCTCCTCATCCAAAATAAAAATCGAAGTGCCGGTCTGAGTTTCGCCATTCCACAGGGCATATTGGATAGGGGACGGCCCTCGGTATTTGGGCAGCGCGGAAAAATGCACGTTCACTGTTTGTTTTGGCGGTAGGCTAATTACCTCCGGCGGCAAAATCTTGCCGTAAGCCACCACCACAAAAATATCCGCGTCCAACTGCCGCAATTCTTGTAAGAACTGCGGGTTATTTTTGACCCGTTCGGGCTTGAAAGTTTTAAGTTTTAAATCCCGCGCCAGAGCTGAAACCGGGCTCTCCTCCATGATTTTTTTCCGACCAACCGGCGCGTCTGGATTGGTGACCGCAGCCAATACCTGGTGTTGCTGATGAAGCTTTTCTAAAATAGGCAAGGCCACGTTAGCTGTGCCAAAAAACACGATTTTCATAAGTTTAACAGTTCATAATCCTCTAGATTTCTTTAATTACCCTGCGCAAAATCTCCGCCTCCAGCCGGCAATCTTCCAGCGCGTCGTGACGGTCGCTTGATGTTAACTTGAATTCTTTCATAAAATCATCCAAAGTAAAACCCGTAAATTTCTTCCCATTCTTAAGCTTGTTTTTAGCCGCCAGGTAAGCGTAAAATACTCCCCATAAATTAAAATAGTGGTAATCAAACAAAAAAGGGCGCTTAATTTTTTTATAAGCCGCGCGCAAAAAATCCATATCCACCGGACCGCCATAATAGGCCAAGACCACGTCGCGGCCAAACGCGGCTTCAAAACCCGCAATGGCCTCTTTTAGGCTTGGGGCGCCTTGAACCTGCTTTAGCGTGATCCCGTTAATCTTCATAGATTTTGGGTCGCGTCGCTGCCAAGCAGTGGGCTTTAAATAAGTGCAAAACACTTCTTTTTCCGCCAAGCTCTTTTTGTCGAGCAGTATTGCGGCCAACTGAATAATCTCATGACGCGAAGAGTCAAGACCGGTAGTCTCCAAATCAATGAGTAAAATGTCTTTTTTAAAATTCATACGAGTTGCAATTCTCGGATTGGCCAATAGTTAGACTTCTTTAATGATCCGCTTGAATACTTCCGCTTCGAGGCGGACCTTTTCCATGGCGTCCCACGGCCGCGCCTGCTTTAAATGAAACGTGTCCAAAAACGTGGCCAGGGTCGGCATTTTTTTAAGCCCGTAATTCAACGTGTAAATATAACCTAAAGTCCATAACTCGATCACATGCGGGTCATAATCAAATTTCACGACAGCTTTCCGAAACGCGGCTTTTAAAAACAATAGTTTGCCAAAATTGTTGGTCGCTAACAGCAAGTTGTCGCCAAACTTGTTATGGAACTGTTTAATAACGTCGTAGATTTTCGGGCTCTTGCGCAGATCCTCAAAACCAATATGCAGCAACTTGGCATGTTCACTGATTATGCTGTCAAGGTAGCTAACCCGAATGTAAGAATTATAATTGGCCTTTTCCAGCAAATTATCCTTGTCGAGCAGCACCGCAGACAGCTGGATCAAGTTATCCTTGTCCGGGTCAGGCCCGGTGGTCTGCATGTCAAAAAATAATAAGTCTTTAATAAACTTCATAAAACCAAAGCGGCTTACAGGCCAATTGTCGGTTAACCTATAAGCTTGTCCTTCTTCCACCCATCGACTATCTCCTGGCCTTGGGAATAGTTTTTAATGTAGTCGATGATCAGTTTGCCGTTAATATGGTCAATCTCGTGCTGTACCACACGCGACACCCACCCGTCGTCGGTAAACTTAATTTCCTCGCCCTTCATGTTTTGCGCCACCACCGTGACTTTTTTTGGCCGTTTGACCAGGCCAAAAACGTGGGGGATGGATAAGCAGCCCTCTTCGATATTCACTTTCTTCAAACTCTTCGCGACGATGCGGGGGTTATATAAAGCAAACAGCGGCACGCCGCTTTTCTCTAAATTTATCACCACCAGTTTAACGCTGCGTCCAACTTGTGGCGCGGCCAGACCAATGCCGTCTGCTTTGCGCACGGTATCCATCATGTCTTGGGTGAGCTTAAGCATGTCCTTAGTTAAAGGAAAGTTCACGGGTTCAGTCGGCCGACGCAGTACTTGGTCGGGAAAAATTTTAATTGGCAATGTCATATCTTACCGTCGTTATTCTTTTTTTGCCCCTGATTATGTTTTTTTACCAAAAAGGCAAAAAGCTTCCCTGGGGAACTCACGTTTTTGGATTCCAAAACCTGCCCCGCCAGGCCCCGAAGCCATTGCTGGTCGTACAGCGTGGCCATTTTCAAATAAAAGCCAAAGTGTTTTTTATCGTTAAATTTTTCGCTTAGCTCATCGGCCAAAAGATGAGCGGGGGAGTGCAGATGGGTGTTTTTTTTAAGCCGAGCCGATGAAACCCTGCCAATTTTGCCGATCGATTCCATGGATTGATTATACACGAAACTGGAAAAAAACGCTATTAAATCAGGCCTAAATCGGCTATAATACCCCCATGAAGCGAATTGATATTGCCGGATTAAAAATTGACGCCGTCACCAAAAAACAACTGCTGGATATTTTGGCTAAACGGATAACCGAGGGCCAAAAGACTTTTTTAACGACGCCGTATTCTGAATTTTTGCACGCCGCGCTGGCTAACCCCGCGATCATGGAAACACTGAACCAAGCCGATTTGGCCGTGGCTGACGGCATTGGGCTATTTTGGGCCAAACGGTTTTTGGATTTGCCGCTAACCGCTAAAAGTTATTGGGCCAAAATACTACAAGCTTTTTGGCAGGCTAAGTATACTTTAGCCGCGATAATTTTTCGCCCCGCCTATATCCGCTCGACGCTGCCGGAAAAAATTCCTGGCAGTGATTTAATTTGGGATTTAATCGAGTTGGTGGCGGATAAAAATCTATCCATTTATCTTTTAGGCGGTTTTGGCGACACGCCAAAGTTGGCCGCCAATAAGCTACAGACTACAAGCTACAAGCTCAAGATCGCCGGCTACTCCAACAAAAACCCCGGCGACCCTACAGCTATCGAAGACATTAAAAAGGCCTCGCCAGATCTGCTATTTGTGGCCTACGGGCCAATTAAGCAAGAGCGCTGGATTGCCCAAAACCTGCCTAATTTGCCCGTAAAACTCGCGGTGGGATTAGGTGGTACTTTTGATTATTTAGCCCACAAGCAGCCCCAGCCGCCGCGATTTTGGCGCCAAGCGGGCCTTGAATGGCTTTGGCGCCTGCTGACCCAGCCGCGCCGCGCTCGGCGTATTTTTAACGCGACTTTTGGCTTAGCCAATGAAGTTCTCTTGTTCAAAATTTATACCCAGCTGCCTTGGCGCAAAAACGCGGTCTCCGTAATCTTGAACGCGCAAGGGCAGGTGCTGGTCTGCCGGCGCAACCCCGAACCAAAACGCGACGACGCGGTTGGCGAAGATATCAAAAAATTCCGAGACTACTGGCAACTGCCCCAGGGCGGTATTGAGCCAGGCGAGGATCTTGAAGCTGGAACGAAGCGGGAGGTGCTGGAAGAAACCGGCTTAACCAACTTACGGCTCATCGGTGTTTCCAAATTAACCCACTCTTACTGGTTCCCGTTAAGCTGGAAACGCATTCTCGTTAAACGATGGCACTTTCGCGGGCAGATCCAAAATATCCTCTTTTTTCAACACCAGGGAAACGACTCGGATGTAAAAATTGACCAGAGCGAATTTGTTGATTACCGCTGGATCGCCACCAGGGATTTGGTCAGCACTATAAACCCCGAAAAGAAAAATCTAGTCAAACTCGTTGTCACAGAATTGAAAAATCTTGAGGAAAAAGTTATAATATAGTGGCAACCTATGGCAATTGACGCAAAAAATTTGGGCGTGCGCACCCGTTTCGCGCCGTCGCCCACGGGACTTGTGCATATCGGCAGCTTGCGCACCGCGCTGTTCGCGTTTTTATTTGCGCGCCATAACCACGGCGTCAATGTACTGCGCATCGAAGATACCGACCAAAACCGCAAAGTTGAAGGGGCTTTGGAAAATTTGCTTAAGGTCATGAAGCTCATGGGCGTAGAATTTGACGAAGGTTACTATTTGACTGCCGACGGCAAAATTTCGGAAAAAGGGGAATACGGCCCTTATTTGCAATCAAAACGCTTGGATCTCTACCAAAAACACGCCGAACAGCTGGTCCAAAACGGCAAAGCGTATTACTGCTTTTGCAGCGAACAGCGCTTAGAAGAAGTGCGCAAAGAACAAGTCGCGCTCAAAAAACCGCCAATGTACGACCGGCATTGCCGCTACCTCAAACCACAAGAGACGCAAAAACAACTAGCCGAGTTTAAAGCAGCGGGCAAAAACCCGGTTATTCGATTTGCCATCCCGGACGAAGGTCAAACCGTGATTCATGATTTGGTCTACGGCGATATTACCTACGAACATCGAATTTTAGACGACCAGGTAATATTAAAATCTGACGGTTTTCCCACTTACCATTTAGCTGTAGTGATAGATGATCATTACATGCAAATCAGCCACGTCATCCGCGGTGAAGAATGGATTCCATCCACGCCCAAACACTTGCTCATTTATCAGGCCTTCGGCTGGCAGCCCACTGAGTTTGCCCATCTGCCGCTGATCGTTAACCCTGACAAAACCAAGCTGTCCAAACGTCAAGGCGATATCAGCGTAGAGGACTTTCTTGCCAAAGGTTATTTAAAAAACGCGTTGTTAAATTTTGTGGCGTTTTTAGGCTGGAACCCAAAAACTGAGCAAGAAATTTTTTCACTGGACGATCTAATTGCGCAGTTCGACTTATCCAAGATCAACAAATCCGGAGCGATCTTTGACCCCAACAAGCTAGACTGGCTTAACGGGCTATATATTCGCCAAATGTCCGCCAATGAATTGGCAGAAAACCTCATCCCGTTTTGGCAAGCCGATGGGATTGACGCCAAAACACACGATGCCGCGTATTTAGCGGCAATTGCGAACCTTGAGCAGCAGCGCTTAAAACGATTATCGGAGATAGGGGAGAGGACGCGTTACTTTTTTGCGGCTCCGGGTTATGACCCAGAATTGTTAATTTGGAAAAAATCCGACAAGGAAAAAACTAAACAAGCCCTAAGCAATATAAAGCAGTTTTTAACATCGATTGACGATTTCCGCAGACCCAACCTGGAAACGGCTGTTAAAAAATTCATTGCCGATCAAAATCTGGATAATGGCTCGGTACTATGGCCCTTGCGCGTGGCTTTAACCGGCCAGGACAAAAGTCCTGGCCCGTTCGAAGTGGCCGAAGTGCTGGCTTTGGGCCCAGGAAAACACGAAATTTTAAATCGTCTTGAGCAAGCCATAAACAAGCTTTCGTAAAATATAATCATGCTCGACAAAATAAAATTAAAAGTAAACTTTCACAAAACCTGGATCGTACTTATATCCATAGCCGTATTGGGTTTAGGTTTTATTTTGGCTCGTGCGGACACTGCTAACACGACTTTAACCGATTTGAACAGTACCAAAAGCGACAAGCAAAAGCAATTAGACCAAATCAACCAGCAAATCAAGCAATTCCAACAACAAATTGCAACCGCTCAAAAATCCACCAACACCCTGAAAAATGAAATCTATATTTACGACAAACAAATCGCCTCAACTCAGCTGTCGATTGAAGCCAAGCAAACCCAGATTGACGATACAAATTTACAAATCCAGCAGCTACAAATTTTGATTGATCAAAAACAGAACGATCTAAATCAAAACCGCCAAATTTTATCCGAACTAATTGTCCAACTAAACGATTTTGATAACCAATACGGACTGAAAACTACCATTGGCAGCGACAGCCTGTCGGACTTCTTCGACAAAATTCAGCAAACTCAAGACTACCAAGGAAAGATCTACCAACTGGTGCAAAAAATTAAGGACGTTAAACAACAGCTACAGCAGGACCAGGACAGTCTCAAGGTCCAAGTGGCTAACTTAACCGAACTCAAAAATCAGTTGCAGATTACCCAAGATAGTTTATCCGAACAGCGCAGCCAAAAACAGCAACTGCTCAACCAAACCCGAGGACTGGAAAGCAATTATCAAAAACTCTTAGCGGCCGGCCAAAAAGAGCAGGATGACTTACAAAAGGAAATCCAAAACTTAGACGCGCAGATTCGCGCCAAACTTGGTTACAAAACCGTTCCGGCCGCCAAGGGCGTACTAGCCTGGCCGATCGACGGCATTTTGACCCAAGGCTATGGCAATACCGGCTTTACCTCGCTGGGTTATAACTTCCACAACGGCATCGACGTTGCCGGCCCGGCCGGCACGCCAATCTACGCCGCGGCTGACGGCACGGTTATTGACGACGACCACAGCGACGCGACTTTCGGCAATTGGGTTGCCATTAAACATAATATTTCCACACCAAACGGTTCTAGCCAAATCATTACGCTTTATGGCCATATGCGCAGCTTTATTGTGAACGTCGGCCAGCCGGTGCGCCAAGGTGATTTAATCGGCTACGAGGGTAATACCGGCAACACCACTAAAAAATTGTACGGCCCGGAAAGGGGATACCATTTGCATTTTGGAGTCTATGACGCCGAGGGTTTTAGCGTGGCCCAAGGCGCTTATACTAAGATCTACGGGCCCTATAAAGTCCCTTATGGCTATACTTACAACCCGCTGGATTTTTTGCCGCCGCAAAATTAATGGTATAATAACAGCACTATGAAAAACCGAAATAAAATTAAAAGTTTTTTGCTGCTGTTCATTAGTCTGCAGCTATTTTTTGCCCATATTAATCTGGCCTATGCCCAAACCTACAGCGGCGTAGAAAGCCAAATAAAAACTTTTTTGTGCACCCCAACCGATGCCCGCAACGCCACGCCTGGTAACAATCCAGCGGCTAACGACCTGTTCACCTGTGTTAACAAACTTTACCGATTCGCCATTGCTGCTGGCAGCGTCATGGCGTTATTTTTTATCGTAATTTCCGGTTATCTATGGATGTCCTCCGACGGCAACCAGGAAACAGTGGACAAAGCCAAAAGCATTTTCGCCAGCTCAATTACAGCCATGGTCATACTTTTTGGCGGCTACGTGCTGCTACGCGCGCTTAACCCGGACTTGCTGCGCTATAACCCCATTCAGCCGCCGGATGTTACCGGGCTGCTGGCTACGCAGCAAATGCCCGGCGCGGGCACCAGCCCAAGCGCCGGCGCGCCGGCAGCTGATGCGGTCTCGGCTGCTAAAGTTTTATTATCACTCAACGGCAGCAAACTTACAATTCAATCTACCGGCGATTGCCAATCCCAAAGCCCGCAATCCACGCCGCTGGCGAACGTCCAAGCCATGGCCAACAGCCAACCGGCAACTTATGACGGCCCGGGAACGACCTGCAATGTTGGCAAAGTCAGTCTCAGCTTGAACATGCTAAACGCCATAACTAACGTTGCCAATTCCGGAATAAACTTTACCATTACCTCGTTAGCCACCGGCCACCATGCCGCTACCACCGATCCGCATTACCAGGGCAAGGCAGCGGATTTAGTTCCAAATCCGGCCAACGCTAACAATCAAGCATCCTTAATAAGCGCGTTAAAATCCAACGGAGCCAACGTAATTGCGATAGAGTGCGACTTAAACAGAACTCACCAATACTTAACGGTCCCGGCCCAGGCCCAGCCCAACAGTACGACTTGCATCGGCTTTAGCGGTTACCATATTCACGCTCAATGGCAATAAAAATTACATTCAATGTCGCGCAAGATACATTGCGCGACGTGATAGATATCTTATCCACAGGCCACTTCTGGCTACATTTACATCACTCCTGACACCCTTTCAGTTCTGTTATAAACAAGTAAAAATACGGTTTATTTCCGGCGAATTTTATTTCGAAATTGCTCACTTAATCGATCTCCCAATTAAAACATCCTGAAAATTTTCAGGATGTTTTAATATGCTCCCCTAGTAGCTAAGATATTTTACGTAAACAAAACCGGCCGCATAAAATTAAAAGTATTTCATAGTTCTCAACTTTTTTACCACGCTTGGAAGCGCCTCTAAAAGATAATCAATTTGCCCTTTTGTAGAAGATTTGCCCATACTGATGCGGATACTGCTTTTTGCCTGCTTTTTATCTAGACCAATAGCCAATAATACATGCGAGGCTTCAGCGCTAGATGTAGCGCAGGCGCTGCCGGTTGAAACCGCAACATTTTGGGCGTCTAAATACAGCATTAAAGCTTCGCCTTCCACCCCCTTGATTCTAATGTTAACGTTGTTCGGCAAACGCTGAAAGCCGGCTATTGGTCCGTTTAAAGCCACCCCTTTTATTTTGGTCAAGCGGCTAAAAAAATAGTTCTGCAACTTGACTAGTCGCCTGCTTTCGACTTCCCGATTACCGATAGCCAACTTAAGCGCCTTGGTTAAGCCGACAATACCGGCCACGTTCTCCGTGCCGCTGCGTAAATCTTTTTCCTGGCCACCGCCGTAAATCAACGGCTTTAAGTTTACTCCGTCCCGCACAAATAAAAAGCCGGTTTGTTTTGGCCCATAGATCTTACTGCCGTTTACCGACATTAAGTCCACACCTAACTTTTGGACGTTAATATCTAAAAGTCCTGGCGCCTGGCAAGCATCGGAATGGAAAACTACCTGTGGCAACTTTTTTTTGGCTCGCTCGATGTTAGCGCGGGCGATAAACTTCCCGATCACAGCTATAGGCTGGATCGTACCAATCTCGTTATTGGCATACATCACACTAATCAACACCGTATTGGGCCTGATAGCTTTTTGCAATCCCGTGACATCGATCAATCCATTTTGGTCAACCGGCAATACCGTGACCTGGCATCCCTGCCGCTTTAGCTCCTCAACAGGCATTAACACCGCATGATGCTCGACCGCGGTAATGATAATATGCGGTTTAAATTTTTTGAGAGGCAAGTATTTTGCGGCAATGCCAAAAATCGCCAAATTACAGCTCTCTGTACCGCCGGCCGTAAACACAACTTCCGAAGGCCTAGCGCCGATCAGATTAGCCACAGTCTTTCGGGATCGCTCCACGGCCGACCGTGCCCTCGCGCCCAACTGATAAAGCGCCGAGGGATTGCCAAATTCTTCGCCATAATATGGCCGCATCGCGCTCAAAACCGCCGGGTCCAGCGGCGTGGCTGCGGCATAATCAAAATAAATAAGTTGCTTGGATTTTTTCGGGATAAACATAGATTTGTCAGTATAAATTAAAAAAGCCCTTTTATCAAGAGCTGGCAGCTTAACGGCTAGACTTCACGAACCCAGCCGCCAAAGCCTCCCCTTCCGCGTTGAAACACTGCTCGGGCTTGACTATCTTATAAAAAGCTCCCCCCGGAACGTGATAAATTTTTTTGCCGCCTGAAGAAATATTACCCTTAATCAAACAATTGGCGGTCGTGGAAGCGCTCGCCACAACTGGCACCGCAGTCCCCTGCCCAGGCGTACTTTTTGGCTGAATTTGTCCAGCCGCCGCCTTTGTGGTATAATTACTTTGTGGTTGCTGCCGGGCTTGCCGGTAGTTTTTGTCAAACTCCCCCGTGCCAAAACCAACAACAAAAACCAGAACAAAGCAGACGCCATACACTATTTTCTGCTTGTTTTCCTTTTGTGACAGCCAAGTTTTAACCATTTCATAGTCGACCATCAGCTTAATTATAGCACAAATAATCGTTAAAAATAAAACAAAACATAAGTGTTGTCACCTCAATTTTCGCCAATTTCGTTAAAATTTTTATGAAATACGCATTCGTTTTGGGGAGGGTTTATACGCTTTCGATTGCCGAGCTGGTGGCGATCATGGAGCAACAAGACGCCACTTTGGGCCTGGCCGACAACCCCATTACAATCCTAGAATCATCCCCGGAATTACTGCTAATTGAAACCAAGCTGCCGTTAAAAATTGAGGTGCTGCAAAAAAGGCTGGGCGGCGTCATCAAAATTCTCCAAATCATCGATACGCTGCAAAAACGCGAACAGGACTCCCTGAACTTTACGCTGAAGCATTACTTTAAGCCCAGTACGCTCAAAAAACAATTTTTTAAAGATTACAAAGGCAAGATGCAATTTGGCTTGAGCGTTTATTTGCTCGACGCGGATCTGGCCAAAAAACCCGCCTTAAGCGAAAAGAGTTTCAGTATTTTTTCCGAACCCAAGCGCCTGGGCATGATGGCAAAAAAAGCGCTCACCGACATGGGTGAAAGTGTCAGACTCGTTTTGCCGGAGTTTAATTCCCTAGCCCTAGCCTCCGTGGCCGTGACCAAAAACCTGCTCTTGCAAAAAGGCGCGGAGATCTGCGTGCTCGCTGGCAAGCACACGGTGCATGTAGCCAAAACTCTATCTGTACAAGATTTTGAAGACTACGGCCGACGCGATTACCAACGCCCGGTGCGCGACGAAAAGCAAGGTATGATTCCGCCCAAAGTAGCGCAAATTATGCTAAATCTTGCCGGGTGCAAACCAAAAGCAACCGTGCTTGACCCATTTTGTGGCATCGGCACAATTATCCAAGAAGGTCTGCTTTTAGGCTATCGCGTGGTTGGCAGCGATATTAACAAAAACGCTATTCGAGGCAGTGAACAAAACTTAGAGTGGTTTCGCAACCGCTATAAGATCGCTCCCGGCAAATATGGGCTGGAGATCAGTGATGCCGCCTCAGTAGCCGGCTTAATAGAAAAATCGGGCCAAACAATTAACGCAATAGTCACCGAATGTACCTTAGGCCCAATTTATAGCGAATTCCCTAACCCCAAAGAAATTGAAAAAAATTTCAAAGATTTAGGCGACTTGTATACAAAAAGCTTTCGGGAATTCGCCAAATTCTTGCCGTCAAAAGCCCGCGTGGTTATGTGTGTGCCCGCTTACCGCCGCGGCCGCAACGACTACAACATGATGCCAACCCTTGACTTTGCCGAAGCTTTAGGATATAATTTATTGGAAATTATCCCGGAAACGGTCGCCAAAAAAATCCCGTTTTTAAAGCTCACCAATCGGGGAACGGCGATATACGACCGTAAAGACCAGATTGTCGCCCGGGAAATTGTGGTGTTCGAAAAGCAGTAATTAACATACATTTATGGCTCATAAAAAAGCAGGCGGCAGTACTAGTTTAGGCCGCGATAGCGTTAGCAAACGCTTGGGTGTAAAAATTTTTGGCAACCAGAAAGTTGGCAAAGGCCAAGTCATTGTTAGGCAAAAAGGCAGCCGCTACTCCCCCGGTAGTAACGTCCGCATGGGCGGAGATTCGACTTTATATTCACTTATTGACGGCGTGGTTAAATTCCAGCACAAGCAAGTCCGCAAATTTCACGGCAACCTGCGCCAGACCAAAATCGTCAACGTCATTCCTGCCAAATAGCCGGTATTTAAAAACCTCCCCAAAGCGGGGAGGTTTTTTTGCCGTTTAAACCTCGATTTGGGAAAACAAATAACTGCCGACTGACAACATTAACAAGCACAATGCAGCCATAATTAAAAAATCAAGTCCCAAAGAAAAATGATTACTTAAAATCAGCGAACCTCGCAAACCGTCCACCCCGTAGGTCAGCGGGTCAATTCGGGTAATGTAAGACATTAAGGACGGCAAATGATCCAACGGGAAGATCGCACCGGACAAAAAATAAGTCGGCATAACTACAAAACTCATAATTAACTGAAAACCCTGAAAGTCAGTCAAAAGCGAGGCAATGCCGGTGCCTAAGGCGGTAAAAAATAGCGCCATCAAAAACATAAAAAACACGCCGGATAGCACGTAGCCCGCCGGGTGGGACATAGGCATGCGGAAACCGACGCCGAATGACAGGATAAACACGATCAGTCCCTGGAAAGTCGCCACTGTGGCCCCACCCAAAACCCGCCCCAACATGATGTTAAAACGCGACACTGGTGCTACCATTGTTTCCTTTAAAAACCCGAACTGCCGGTCCCAGATCATCTCCACGCCATTGAACATGGAAGTAAACAAGACACTCATCCCAATCACGCCGGGGACTAAAAATTCCATATAATTGCCCTGCCCGGCGCGCGCGAACACCTGGCCCAAACCATAACCCAAGGCGAGCAGGTATAAAATTGGCTGGCCCAAAGCGCCAATAATCCTCGACCTTGACCTAAGATAACGCTTAACCTGCCTGAGCCACATAATGTAAATTGTCGACATGATTCCTTTTTTCGATTTTTAGGTTGTACTGTTGCCGGTTGACTGCAAAAATCTAAAATGATTATTGTTATCTCGTCCCGCCGCGCCGACGCATAAAGGCGCCGCGCAGGCGGTCGGCGCCGCTGGCCTCCTCCTCGCGCATGGCACGACCGGTTAGCTGCAAGAAGGCGTCCTCAAGGTTAGCGGTATTAGTTTGCCGCTTTAATTCCTCAGCTGTGCCACGGGCAATAATCTTACCGTGATCAATAACCGCGATTCGCTGGGCCACGCGCTCCGCTTCTTCCATATAGTGCGTGGTAAAAAAAACGGTAGTCTGCTCCCGCTGATTTAACTCCCTAATATAACTCCACATACTATTACGTGTTTGCGGATCAAGCCCAATGGTCGGCTCATCCAAAAAAATGATTTTGGGATGATGTAAAAAACTCCGGGCGATTTCCAGCCGCCGTTTCATGCCGCCAGAAAAATTCTTGACCAACACGTCCCGTTTATCCCACAATTCCACAAAATCCAGCAATTCATGAATGCGCTGTTTAACACCCGCGCCAGCGGCTTTATAGAGCACGGCATGAAAATACATGTTTTCATAAGCCGTCAACTCATCATCTAAGCTAGGGTCCTGAAACACAATACCAAACGACTGCCTAACCTCGTGCTGGTGCCGCACGGGATCATGACCGTTTATATCAACACTGCCCGAGGTCGGATGCAGCAGCGTGGTCAACATTTTAATGGTCGTGGACTTCCCCGCCCCGTTTGGCCCTAAAAATGCAAAAATCTCGCCCTTTTTTACGTCAAATGATATGTTGTCGACCGCGATAAAATCGCCAAATTTTTTTACAAGGTTGCTTACGGTGATCATATTTTATAATTTGATGTCCACTTATTGCCACCCACCCACAACTACTTGTTAATTTATTTATTTTTTAACTTAACTACCGCCGCCATAAAGCCGTTAAACAGCGGGTGCGGGCTAAGCGGCCGGGATTGGAACTCGGGGTGGAACTGGCTACCCACAAAGTACGGATGATCTTTCAGCTCAATGATTTCCACCAATTTGCCGTCCGGGGTGGTGCCGGCAATCACCAGCCCAGCTTTTTGCAGCTGTTCGCGGTATTCATTATTGAATTCATAGCGATGCCGGTGACGCTCACTAATTTTAGCCTGACCGGACTTCTTAATCAAACCGACGTCAAGGTAAGCTTTTTCGGTTTTGGTACCGCGCTGTATAACGCAGTCCCAGCCGCCCAAACGCATGGTCGCGCCGTATTCTCGGTTCAGCAGCTTTTTCTCCTGGTCCGGCATAATGTGGATGACCGGATGTGGACTGTCAGAATCGACTTCCGTGGTATTGGCCATCTTAAGACCGGCAGCGTGGCGGGCAAACTCGATGGTCGCCATTTGCATGCCGTAGCATAAACCCAAATAAGGAACTTTGCGCTCGCGGGCGTACTTGATAGTCTCTATCATACCTTCGGTGCCGCGGCTGCCAAAGCCACCCGGCACGACAATGCCGTCAAAATCTTTTAACACCTTGTCCGCGCCGTGCCTTTCCACGTCCAGACTGGAAACCCAGTGTAAATTAGCTTTCGTTTTGTTATTCCACGAGGCGTGTTTAATGGCCTCAACCACGGAAATATAAACGTCAGCTAATTTGTAAGCCCCGGTCTCGTAATACTTCCCGACCACGGCAATGTTCACCTGCCGCTGGCTGTTATTAATGCGAGTAATCTTACTGAGCAAATTTTTCCACTTGGTCAAATCATTCTTGCGCGGCTTCATGCCAAACTTGGCCAAAATTTTATCCGTCAGCTTCTGCTGATCAAAATTAAAAGGCACGCGGTAAATCGTATCAATGTTTGGGGCGCTAATAATATTCTGCGCCGGCACACTGGTAATCCAGGCCAAGGTTTCTTTGCGCCTGTCGTCCAACGGCTGTTCCGCGCGGCAAATTAAGAAGTCCGGCTGGATGCCGCTGCCATTTAAAATGCGAACCGAGGTTTGTACTGGCTTAGACTTCATTTCCCCCACACTAGGCGGGGTTGGGAGGTAACCGACGTGCACGTGCAGCACGTCGCGGTTGTCGCGGTATTTCATAATTCGGTTAGCTTCCATGTATAGCACGTTTTGGTATTCCCCCACCGTACCGCCAATCTCAGCAATCACAAAATCAGCTTTGCGTTCAATCGCAGCTCGTTCCATGCGCCGAATTATCTCTTCCGGCACGTGCGGCACAATTTCCACGTCCTCACCGTCGTATTCAAAATTCCGCTCTTTCTGGATAATAGTCTGGTAAACCTGGCCGTTGGTCACGTAGTTTGAGCTCGACAGATCGGCACTAATAAAACGCTCGTAATTACCCACGTCCTGATCGGTCTCCACGCCGTCTTTAGTCACGAACACTTCACCATGCTCTTGCGGCCGAATAGTGCCCGCGTCGACGTTAAGGTACATATCCATTTTGACTGGCGCTACTTTGTAGCCGCGCGACTCGAGCAGCATGGCAATGGAGGCGGTAGTTACGCCCTTACCAACAGAGCTAATCACGCCGCCGGAGACAAAAATAAATTTA
>JAGWQI010000076.1 GCA_028870105.1 Patescibacteria group bacterium | reverse complement strand
AGTAAAGCGATTGCCGGAAAAATGAGTCAGCAGCAACGCCAGGCTGCGGATGGTGCGGGAATGTTTAGGGTCAAAACCAAAGGCAATATTAAGGTTATGCAGCCGCCCAAGTTCCTTTTTGATAGTATATAAATCGAGCAATGCCTGCGTGGGGTGCTGATTGCCGCCGTCGCCGGCGTTAATAACCGGAACCGCAGCCACCGTGGCCATATCTTGGACGGCGCCGGCGCGGGGATGGCGCACCACCACGCAATCGGCGTAGCTTTGGACCATGCGCATGGTGTCCTCAAGACTTTCTCCCTTAAACGCCGAGGAACTAACCAAACCGCTTTCCATGCTAATGACCTGCCCCCCCAAACGCAGGGCCGCAGCCTCAAACGACAGGCGCGTACGGGTCGAAGGTTCAAAAAACAAACAAGCAACAACTTTGCCAGACAAATGATTGAGTTTCTGGCCCCGCTTTAAAGCCTGTTCCATCTTGGCCGACGCAGCCAACAAGGCTTCAATTTGCGGCCGGCTAAATTGCTTGGCTTCTAAAATGTGACTAATGGGCATAAAATTAACCGGCTAAATATTCTTGATAAGATTTAATTTCCAAATCTTCCAGCCGCAAATTGCTCAAGGCTTTAACAAAGGCCCGCGCCAAATGCAAATCGGTGAACAGCGGGATCTGGTTGTCCACGGCAGCCCGGCGGATGCGGAAACCGTCGGTGATTTCGTTGGATATCTGGCTTTTTACCTTTGCCGCCTGGCTTAAGTTTACCACAAACGCCACTTGTTTGCCTTCAACAATATCCAAAAAATTAGGAGACTTTTCCGAGGCTTTACGCACCTTCTGACAAGGCAGCCCCTGCGCTTGAAAAAATTCCGCCGTGGTATCGGTTGCGTAAATTTTATAGCCTAAGTCACGCAAACTCCGTGCGGCCTCCAGAAACTTAGCCTTGTTCACTTGGCCGCCCAAAGACAGCAACACCGCCTTTTTGGAAAAATCAAAATTATGGGCCGCCAAGATTGACTTCAACAAGGCTTCGTCATAACTCGAGCCAAAACAGGCCACTTCCCCGGTAGAAGCCATTTCCACGCGCAGCACCGGGTCGGCGCCACTAAGCCGGGCAAAAGAAAACTGCGGCGACTTGACCACCACGGCTTTCGGGTAACTGTAAATTTTGTTTTGCGGCGCGCGCCCAAAAAAGCTGTCCACGGCCAGCTCCGGCAAATTAATATTTAAAGCTTTGGACAAGAGCGGAAAAGTCCGGCTGGCGCGCAAATTGACCTCAATCACATACGGCCGGTTATCTTTGACCAAAAATTGAATGTTAAACGGCCCGGTAATGCGCAGCTCCTTGGCAATGCTTTGGGAAATTTTAATGAGCTGTTGCTCCGTGGAGGCGTAAACCCGCTGTGTCGGATACACAATCGTCGCGTCGCCGCTGTGCACGCCGGCGTTCTCCACGTGTTCGGCAATGGCGTAAATCACTAGCCGGCCGTTTTGCGCTACGGCGTCGAACTCCAGCTCTTTGGCGTTTTCGACATATTTAGAAATGGTCACTGGATGCTCGGGGCTGAGCACCGCGGCGCGGGACACAAAATTTTCCAACTGAGACCTGTTGTAACAAACACTCATGGCGCTGCCGGACAGCACATACGACGGCCGCACCAGCACCGGATAACCAACCTGATCGGCGAAACTTTCAGCTTCGGCCATGCTAGTAAAACTCTGCCACGCCGGCTGCAACACCTTTAGCTTGTCCAGCAGCGCGGAAAATTTATTACGGTCTTCGGCGCGGTCGATATTTTCAGCCTTAGTCCCGAGCAACTTAAAGCCGGCGCGGGACAATTTTTTGGCCAAATTATTCGGCCGCTGCCCACCGACGCTAATAATTGCGGCTTGCGGGCGCTCGAATTCGTAAATGTCAGCCACTGTTTCGTAGGAGAGGTTCTCAAAATACAGCCGGTCGGACATGTCGTAATCGGTCGAGACGGTTTCGGGGTTGCAATTGACCATAATGGATTTCTTATGGTGGCGCTCTAAGCCTAAAGCCGCGTGCACCGCCGACCAGTCAAACTCCACGCTGCTGCCAATATGATACGGTCCGCTGCCCAGCACCACGACAGCCGCCTGTCCCAGCGGCGCGACGTCGTTATGAGCCGCGTGGTAAGTCAAATACAAATAATTGGTCTTGGCCGGCACCTCTCCGGCCAAGGTATCAATTTGCAGCACGCTGGGCCTGATGCCCAGCCTGATCCGTTCGCGCCGGACGGCGTGCTGGCTCTGGCCTAAGAGGAACCCAATCTTTTTATCAGAAAAACCCAGCTGCTTCAATTCCCGCAGGTTGTCGGCATTTAACCGCTTTTGGCGCAGCAGTTCCTTTTCGGCTAAAATAATGTTTTGCAGCCGATACAAAAACCACGGGTCAATGCCGGTTAACCGATAAAGCTCGCTAACCCTCTGTCCGTACGCCAAGCCCGCGGCCACGGCAAACAGCCGCTTGGGCGTAGGGACAGACAAAAAATGCTTAATCTCGGAATGGTCTTTAAAACCGTTATCGGTCACGCCTTCGGTATTGCCGCTTTGCATGCGCACGGCCTTTTGCAGTGCCTCCTCAAAGCTCCGGCCAATGGCCATGACTTCGCCTACCGACTTCATGGCGCTGCCAATTTTTTCTTCCGCGCCTTTGAACTTTTCCAAATCCCAGCGCGGCAGCTTGACCACCACGTAATCTAAAGCCGGCTCAAAAAAGCTCTGCGTGACCTGGGTGATTTTATTTTTAACCTCCAGCATACTCTTGCCTAACGCCAGCTTGGCGGCAACGTAAGCCAGCGGATAGCCGGTAGCCTTGGAGGCCAGGGCGGAAGAACGCGACAGCCGCGCGTTAACTTCAATAACGTAATAATCCAGTTCTACCGCCTCTTGCCTGTTGCCTGTCGGTCTGGGCTTGGGATTTAGGGCGAACTGCACGTTGCATTCCCCCACAATTCCCAAACTTTGCACAATTTTTATGCTGGCCGCCCGCAGGCCGTGATATTCGGCGTCGGTCAATGTTTGGCTGGGCGCCACCACTATGGAGTCGCCGGTGTGGATGCCCAGCGGGTCAAAGTTTTCCATATTGCAGACGGTCACGCAGTTGCCTTGACTGTCGCGCACCACCTCATACTCGATTTCCTTAAAGTGGTGCAAATACTTTTCTATTAACACTTGCGGGGACACAGCCAGCGCGCCGTCCACAATCTCTTTAAGCTCTTTTTGATTGCGGGCCGCGCCGCTTTTTTGCCCGCCCAGGGCAAAGGCCGCGCGCACCATTACCGGCAATCCGATTTTTTTGGCGACGGCTTGCGCCTGGGCCAGGGTGGTGGCCGCGCCCGAAGGCGGAATGGGGATGCCGATTTTCTTTAAGTGGTCAGCAAACAGTTGCCGATCCTCGGTCAGCTCGACGGACTTTACCGGGCTGCCCAAAACTTTAACTTTGTATTTTTTTAAGATCCCGGACTTTTCCAAAGCCAATCCGCAATTCAGCGCCGTCTGTCCGCCAAAACTCAGCATAATGCCATCGGGCCGCTCTTTTTTAATGACCGCTTCGGCAAAATACGGCGTCACCGGCAAAAAATAAACCTGGTCAGCCATGCTTTGCGAAGTTTGGAAAGTGGCGATGTTGGGATTAATCAAGACCGTCTTAATCTTTTCTTCCCGCAAAGCCTTTAGGGCCTGGCTGCCGCTGTAGTCAAATTCGCCGGCCTCGCCGATTTTTAGCGCGCCGCTGCCTAAGACTAGAATTTTTTTAAATCGATTATTCATGGCTGTGTAGCGTGCCCATTTATGGGCTATTTGTAAAACTGATCAAACTTTAATAATAACTGCTCGGGATTATTAACTATATACTCTCTAATTTTCATTAGCGCCTGCTCGTTTCGTATTACGTGCTCATAATAATTCGCTTGCCAAACGTTTTGTCCAAATTTATGGGAGACCTTGGCTTTAAAACGTCTGACGATTTCGCCTAAATGCAAGTTGCATTTCTGTAAAATAAAAATTATGTGTATGTGATTCGGCATAATGACAAAATAATCCACAAACATT
>JAGWQI010000011.1 GCA_028870105.1 Patescibacteria group bacterium | reverse complement strand
CGTGTTCTTTTTTATTAGTAGTGTCGGATTTGCGCTGCTAACTTTAGTGCTTGTGGTTGCTCTTATTTACATTATAAAAATCCTCCGGGACATTAAATATATTTCCCAAAAGGCCAAGAACGAAGCCGATATTCTCTCGGGTGAGTTAAGCGAATTGCGCCAAAACGTTCGCGAGCAAGGCGCGAAGCTTAAATACTTTACCAGCTTTTTCAACAGCGTTTACAAAAAAAGTAAAAAAACATAACATAACCCGAATTCTGGACACTCGGGTTATAAATTAGGAGTCATCATGCCCAATCATAAATCTCACCCCGCCGTAAAAGCCGTCACCGGCCTAGCCGCGCTAGCCGCTGCCGCCGGCGCGTATTACTTTTACGGCAACAAAGCAGCCAAACAACACCGCCGCCAAATGAAATCATGGATGGTTAAAGCCAAGGCCGACGTTATGGAAGAACTGGAACACATGAAGACACTCAGCCAATCCGCTTACGAACAAGCTGTCAATGAAGCCCTATCCAAATATAAAAAACTTCGGCAGGCTAGCCCCAAGGAACTGGCTTATTTGCAAAAAGAGCTCAAAGGCCACTGGAAAAATATCGCTAAACATTTGCCCCAGCCGGCCGCAAAGCCAGTCAAAAAATCCCGCGGCAAAAAAAGAACCTAAAGTTAACCGCCTCCGGCCAGGCCCGGGGGCGATTTTCAAGCGATGACAGAACTCAAACCTACAACTTTGTATTTTATCCGCCACGGCGAAACGCCGAGCAATGCCGCGCACATCCGTCAGGGAATTTTACTGGACGACTACTTAGACACCCGAGGGGTGCTGCAAATGGAAAAGATAATTTCCATTGTCAAAATTCTCAAGCTTGACGCGATTTACACTTCGTATTTGCACCGCGCCGAAGAAAGCGCCGCTCTAATTAACCAAAAATTAGACCGATCCATTCCAATTATTCACGACCGGCGGCTGCACGAACGTGATTTTGGCAGCCTGGCCGGCAAAAGTGTGGAAGAATGGGATAATATTTTGCCCGACAACCGAGAAAAGGAAGCACTGCAAATTTACGATTACCGGCCGTTTGGCGGCGAAAGCATTGACGATGTGCGCCAGCGCGTGGTCAGCGCCATTTTGGACATTATTACCAACAATCCCGGCAAAAACGTCGGCATCATTTGCCACAACGGCCCCTTACGATTACTGCTGTTTCATTTCCCGGAAATCCCGCGCATTTACCGCGGCAAGGACACGCAAAAGGATATTGCCAACACCGACATCTACGAATGGGAAATTACCGACGGCCGCATAGCCAACCTCAAATCCCTGCTTAAATAAAACGCCCCCGAGGGGGCGTTTTTTTACTGCCGAACAATCACACCGTTGTTGGCGCGTCGCTCTCGCCGATATACAACGTACGAATAAATCAGGCTGCCGAGCAGCATTAATGCCGCGGCGCCAATGAACACCCACAGCCCCCAGGCTTTGGGCAAATACGGGGTTACGATTACAGCCAGGCCGAACAACATCATTAAGTAGCCACTGGCGCGGTTGGTCTTGTTCCAGGCGTTTTCGGAAGACAATGTCCACGGCGTGCGCACGCCCACGAACCAATTGCGCTTGAGCTTGCCCATGTAGTTGCCAATGACTATCAGCAACAAACCAACCAGCCAGGGCACTATTGCGTTAATTTTTACCGGGTAGCCCAAATTGTAAAATCCGGCGGCAGCGTAAATCGCCAGCAGCGTGGCCAGAATGCCGTTTTTTAAAATTTGGTAGACTTTACCGAACTCCGCGTAGCGTTCGGATTTTGGATCCAGCGCCGGCAAAACCAAAAACAACAAATACATAACGGCCAAAAGTCCGGGGATAACAAAAGCGCCGCCCAAACGGCCCATGTAGCCGTTTGGCTCGCCCTGGATGTTCCAATGGGTCACCACGGTCTCCGGGAACCGCGGGTAAAAATACGCGCCCAAGCTTAGCGCCGCAATAACCATGGCCAGCGGCAAAATTTCTGTCTTCCATGAAACCTTAATAGGATATGGCATGTGTTTAAATTTTTAATTATGAATTTTAAATTTTCAAAAACTTAATGATTTGCTCAGTAATTTCTTCCACCACGCTAAGGTTCAGCGAATAAATTATTTGCTGTCCCTCGCGTCGGCTGCTAATAAGGTCGGCCCGCTTTAAGACATCCAAATGATGCGACAGCGTGGGCATGGTCACGCTTAAATGTTTAAGCATCTCCCCCACCGACATTTCCCGCTTTTTCAGCAGGTCGATAATTTTCCGCCGGTTAGGCTCCGATAAAGCCTGCAGCGTTTGCGATAAAGACATAGTTTATTCGATGTTTAGATGTACATCTAAATAATACCCTGTTCTTTAAAACCTGTCAAGACAAAATTAAGTGCCGCGGTCGTGCTTACCCAAGGGTTGAGACGAGTCGCGGCACTGGCTGGCTGAATTATAATCCTCCTTTCTGCCGACAGCAGTTGACTTGCTTTCTCAAACTTCGTGCGTGATACAGCCTCTTCCTTCACAGGAGAGGCATTTTCCACACACCACGCAGGTCGCCGAACACCTCAGGCAGCTGCCGCAACTAGGGCAAAGGCTTGTGGAGCCGCAACGCTCGCAGGTTCGTTCGCGTTTCTCTTCGACTTTGTCTGCCATACTGCCCTTCTAACCGTTAAATATCCGCCGCAGGACCGCGGCGTCCTCATTCGACAGCGCCTCGTCAAGGTCTAGCAAGACCACGGTCTTGCCTTTAACCGTAGCCAGACCCACAACCGGGGCGGGTTTGCGGGTCTCTTTAATGTCGTCGGGCCAAATCTCGGCGTACTCGGTTACGCCGTCCACGATCCAGCCTACCAGGCGGCGCTGCTTACCCACTTCCACACCCATAATCAGAATGCAGGCAAAGCGGGTAAACGGTGTGTCCTCCGGGTAGCCGCGCTTCCGCCCGAGGTCAACCACGGGCACCGGCTTACCCCGCAGACTCATTACTCCCCTCATATACGCTGGGGTGGCGGGAACCGGGCTTAACGGCATTACGCCCGTAATCTCGCTAACTTTGAGCAAGGGCACGCCGTAATACTCGCTCCCGACCTTGCAAATCAAATACTTGGCCATACTCCTCCTGTCCCTGCCGCTTTGCGCGACGGGCGACAAATGAATATAACAAAAAAACCGAGAAAAGTCCAGATTTAAAAGCTGCCGCGGAAACTTGGAGCGGTCTTGAAACGGTTCAAAAAATATGCTAAAATGGTTTGTTTGGGGATGACGGATTTTGACAGGACTTTAACATTTTCTCATATGCAAGACGAGCAAGCCAAAATCGACTCGTTAATCCGCGTTTGGCATCCATAAATGCTATGGAATCTTCTTGGAACAAAGTCGTAGCCGCCTTTAAACAGGCTGACTTGGCTTTTGCTCCTGCAATGGCTTAATTTTAAGTTATTGCCTTGCCCCGCGCCCCGCCCCGGGAGCGGACCGGCAAGCTCATTTGGGGCTGCTATCCCTTGGCTTGGTTTGCGCTAAGGGATATAAGCTTACGTAAACCAGCCTCTGCAACCGTTTGCCGATTTATATTGCAGAGGATCTAAAATCGGCTAATCTTGTGAACAATGGGAAAGTTGAGAAGTTTTGGACCCGGGTTTAACTCCCGGCATCTCCACCAACATCTTTTTTGACTGATGATTTTGGGTTAATAGCTTTACAATAAGCGGGATTTCCGGTGTTTGAAACCCTGACTTCAGGTCATACGGCAGACCCTGGGAGAAATACATCCCAAGGAACATCCGTTTTGTCGAAAACTCCGGATTTTCCCAGAGATTTTTAGGTTTCTCCAGGTGTTTAACCACGATATCGGATATGTGCGCAAAGTTGCTCGGCGAGTAGCTTTGCTTTTTTATTTTCTGTTCCAGGCCTTCCTTTTCCGCGGCCAGCTTCTCGACCTCGTTCTCGTATTGCCTGATGATTGCCGGTGCCGTGCTGTTGGCTATGCGTAGCATGAAGGCGCTAATGTTTTTTTCAACCTCCGCCTGCTGCCTTTGGATTTCTGTTTTTTTCTTTTGCTCAATACCGACCCGTCTCTTCCATACGTCGATGAGCTGGGCCATGACCATCTCGCGCGCTTTTGGCTTGACATTGAGCTTATTCACCAATTCCGCGAAGGCTTCTTCCAAGGTCAGTTTGGATATGGACTTGCGCCGGTACTGGCAGTCCTGGTTTTTGCATAGGTAGTAGGCGTACTTTTTCCGTTTGCCCATGAACCAGGCTGCGGTACAGGGCTTGTGGCAGTTATTACAGAGGATAAAGTTACGAAGTACGAAGTCCTCGTTATAATCCTTTCGCAGCCGCGGCTTTGCAATGCTATCTAGCCGCTCTTGAACCATGTTGTAAGTATCAACGGTTATGAACCCTTGATGGTGGCCAGGCCGTTGCTGTACACCCCATACCTCGTAACCGACGAATCCGGCGTAGAGCGGTTGCTTGAGTATCTTATCCGCCCCGTTCAGGGACAATGGCCTGTTAAGGTTGTGGAGCTTGTATTGGGCAAGGATGAATTGCCTTACAGCTTCTATGGTTGTCAGTTCAAAGTCCGCGAACATCTCTATTGCCTTTTTGAAGATGCTGGCTAATGGCTCATCTGGCATGAGAAGCTTACCATGGATAGGATGCTTGATGAATTTTAGTCCCGGCGGATTGCAGAACGGCCAATATCCCGCTTCTAACCGCGCCTGCATTTTGTTGCGTACCTGCTCGGCGTTTTGCTCCCGCTCTAATTGCGCGCCGGCAGCCATAACCGTTTCTATGAAGCGGCCTGTCGAACTTTCCTCAAATTTGAAATTCAGGCAGACCAGCCTGGCACTCCTGCGTTTTACCAGTTCGGTCTTTAAGTCGAAGTGGACCTGGGTATCGCGGGCGAACCTCTTCAAGTCATCAAAGATGATAACGAATAGCTCGCTGGGATGGTCGTCTAGGAAAGCCATCAGCCGGGTCATGGCTGGACGTTCGAATAGTCCGCCTGAAACGGCAGGGTCCTGAAAGACCCTGACCACTTCAATGCCCATCTCCAGTGCCTTCTGCCGGCACCGGTGCTCTTGCGAACCAATCCCGTCGCCGTCGCGAACCTGGCGCTCGGACGATACGCGGCAATAAATAACTGCTCGTTTGTACTCAATTTTTATTTTGGTTTTGAATTTCTTCATTTTCATATTGTTCTCCTAGCTCATGGTCAATGATGCTATTAATTATTACATACCAGCCGTCCCTAAACCGCTTGATTTCTTCATCGCTCAAGTGGTAGGCGGCAAGGTATTTTTTACATTCTTCTACGGATAACATCCATATGTTTATTTCCTTCGGGATTCAATTTAATTATCCAATAAGCATTACGTCCCTTATGGCCGTCAAAGGCTGAAGCGACACAATGGTCGCTCCAGCCCCTTTCGGCGTTTCCTGCGCTATGATTTGCTATGGCAGCAGGTTTTATTTTAGTTACTTTTGGAAGAGCGGGCGCACCACTTCTTCCATCCACCTCCTGGCCTCAATGATAGCCTGACGGACCGAAAGTAAATCTTTGGTCGCACTGGCTAGCATTAGAGCCTTCTCCTTATCCGTCTGGATGTCTTCCAGGATGGATTCGATACTGGTGTAGTACCGTTCGTCGCGGCCTTTGTGCCGGAGCGAAAAGTTGTACTCGTCGCACCAGATGCTATATTCGCCGTTGATGATGCACACCAGGCCGGTAGTTTCGGCCAGGCGTTGCCTGCGACCCTGTATAAGCTTTTCCAGGTTGGCAGGCGAGATTGTCCTCGTCATGGTTTTGTGTTGTTAAGGTTCAGACACAAAACCGAATGGTTGTATGAGTTCCTAATGTTTTATATTAAAAAGCAGGAACCAAAAACATATGCCCATAGGGCACATATTTCCAATTCCTGCTGCATAACGTCGGTCAAATCTACTTAGAAACTAAGTAAGGATAGCTTTTTGGGATTACGGTTGTCACCTCGACCAAGTCTTGCGGCTGCCGGAACCTCATTATTCCACCCCTCTACAGTGAATTTACATATTCAGTTTTGTACCCATAGTATACCACGGATTTAACCTTTTTTCCAGGCCACTTATCCACCTTTTTCATTAAACACCTGAATTTATTGATAAAAAAAATCCGACAAAATATCTTTTTAGAGAAAAAGCGCCCATCCGAGCCAGTCTTTTGCCACTAAAAAATACCAGAATGCAAGCATAGGGATAGCGGAATGCAATCATAGAAATAGCAGAATGCGACCATTAGTTATTAAAAACCAGGATTCCATTTTTTTGCATCCGGGATTTCCAAAATCCAACATTTCCCGAACCGTCCTTTTCCAGCCGTAAAGGCTGGTACAGGCGCGGGTGCCATCCTAGCTATACTTTTTGCCATTACCTCCTGAACCGGAACCACAGCCCCCACCCACCACCCCAAATACCTTTACCCCGATTCAATCAGCGCTGATTAATCACCACCGGCATACACAGTGCCGGTTCTTAAAATTAACCATACCCATATGAAGAACTTAGTAGCCTTGGCCGAAGCCGACCACAGCTGTAATGGTTTCGACGGATGCCGTATCTGCACCCGCATTTACCTTGCCAGGTCAAGGGAAAAATGGAATCGGTTACAGGAGAAATGGGACAGGGTATTACAGCACGCTAACAGTTCGCATCGTGCCGACCCTGCAGTCGTGGCCGCAGTATTCAGCCAGACTGAGTGCGAAAAGGAGGTATCATGCAATCATTAGCAGAAATTAAAGTAATCCCTACGCCATATCGCGGCTCCGAAGCCACGGCCAAGATGGTTCGTGACCAGCTCAGGAAAAGATACGGAGACAAAGTCGCGGACGAATACTCACCCTATTTCTCCTGCCGCACATTCAGGGAATGGCGGAAGATTGGCTTCGTAATCAAAAAGGGTGAAAAGGCCATCAAAAGTGTCGTGGTCTTGGAAGAAAAAGACCCCCGGGGAAATGTCATCAGGACTTACCCGCGGGTCATAAATTTATTCCACCTGCTACAAATTGAAAGGCTGAAATCCTAGCACCGCCGGAAACTCGGGCAGTATTTATTTTATGTTCGCTTTGCGAGCTCAAGCGTTCCGGCGACATCGTAAAAATAGTCGCCACTAATTAAGCGCGAACCTATGAGAATCAAACAAAAACGGAAAGTGGTTTACAGGAAATGGACATACCAGGGCGGCATACCAGCCGTAATCCTCCAAGGCAGGTTCCTGGAGCAGTTCGGCTTCAGGCTAGGCAGCTACTTCCTGGTCGATTACCGCCCCGGCTCCATTACGCTAACCACTATCAAACCGGAAATAAATAACTTGTTAGAGGAAAGGAAATAACTATGGAAACGCCATATCAAATCAACTACGCCATCAAGAAGGACGGCAACGGCAGGACCATTGAGACCAGCCTGCTCCTGAACTTAAGGGGCGAAAGTTTACCTATCGTCGTTACCAACTTTCAGACCCTTCGCAGTAGGCTACAAGGAGACTTTGCCGTCGGAAACTCGCAATCCATTCCCGTCCATACGGCAACTGTCCAGGAAAGGCCACATAACAACACCCCGGCCGAGCGCTGTCCCGATTGCCATAAGGGATTGGTTGTCGTCAAAACCTGCCGGAAGCCGACTTCCAAATGGTACAATCGACGCTTCGCCTGCTGCAGTAATTATGTAAATGGCTGCCTGCACTTTAAGCCATTAGATTAGAAAGGTAGGGGTTGGCCTCAGGTCTGCCCCTATTTTTTCTCCTTAGCTTTCCTTTCCTGCCACTCTTCCAGATAGCCAATGACAATGAGCAATACCAGTAGCACCTGCAGGATTAGCCAAAAATACTTTTCAATCAGTTGCAGCATACGCTTAATACCAACCCTCATATGCCGGAGCCGTGTGTCGTGAAGGCTTTTGGAAAGGCGGGTCAATAATTACTTCGCCACCAGTGCTTTCCTGTGATATGACCCACAATCCCGCGGCCATGATAGTAAACACGATTACCAACAAGGCTATCACCCTAAACTTGCCTAGTTCGCCATAGCCAATGTCATTACTAACGTCCCACAACGTTTTCCCACGTCTTAAAAATAGTATGCCATTGGTGACAAGCAGTAGCGCGGACAACGGAAAAAACAGGCCAAGGCCCCAGCCTGCCACCCAAGCCAATAGGGTTCTTTTATAGGCCGTCCACAAGTTTAGCCTTTTGCCCTGGCTGTGGGTTAAGGTTGTTTTAGTCAGCCACAAGCCTGGAGTTGTTCCCCAGGTTGCATGTAGGATGGGTGAAATCAAAGCAAACCATAGCGCCAGACAAGAGAAAACTGCCAAGCCGGGACTTAGGTCATCCAGGGCGATTCCAACCGTATGGATTATGATTACAAGGACAGCCGCGGAAACCAGCAAGTCAACGACTCCGGCCAATAGTCTTATAAGCAGGTGTAAAATTTTATTTTTCATATTGGTTTCAAAATAAATTCTTAAAGAAGTTTATGATGCGCCCCCACAGTGATTGCGTGGGCTGTGGCTGCTGCTCCATAACTACGCTTTTAACCTCCGGCTTTGGTATTTCTCTTAACTTTTCCAACAGGAGCTCCCTGGTATCCGGCGAGGGCTTGATGTTGGGAGCAGCAGGAGTGATTGATGTTTTCGTTTTGGGCTGGGCCAATAGTTTGTTTATTTCGTCATAGACCTGCTCTGTTCCTTGTTGTAGTGCATTATTCAACTTGTCGTGTGCCTGCCTTTCTTCCGGAGTCAATGTGGGCGGTAAAGATATGGGAGGAATGGCGGGAGCGACAGGCTTGATAATTTCGTCATTCCAATTTTTGTTTCGGTACTTGTCGGCTTCTTCCTGGTTATAATCGTCCTGGGTCTTGTAGGTATCGCACCACAAAATCCCATTAACTACCTGGCACTTGGTAGTTACTGCCAAGGCCCGCCAGGGAATTAAGGATAGCAAAGCTATTAAAGTTAAAAATGTTTGTTTCTTCATGGCTGTATCAGATAATGATTAGACTTAGAACCAGTTCATTGACAAACAAAAAGCGGCCTTCTGAACTGGGCAACGATTCCTTTCGGAACCGCCTCACACCCCTTTCGAGGCGTGAACTCACGCGAATGAGCACCAGTCAGAAGACCGGTTTATATTCGCGTGAGATTCATATTTGGACATGCCCGGGGAAACCCCGAGTTTAGCCCTTGTTGTACTTTTATTTTCTCATTATTTGACCTTTAAGTCAAAACTAGGAATTGTGCTCTTGGATGAATGAAAATACCCGTTCCGTCAGCGCTTGTGCTTCCGGCGTTAACTCGCTGTATTTGGTGGTATGTTTGATTACCTTGTCGGCAAAACCAGTTTTATCCGTAACCGTTCCAGACTCTTCGGCATAAGAGCCTTTCCTGTTTTTGCTTTCCAAACTGCTTTCAATAAACCTCCCAAGCTTTTTGCCGCTGTAGCCTTTTTCCGTAAATCCTGGCTGTTTGAAATTAGGTTCTGCCTTTTCGTAATCCTTTATGACCTTCTTAAGAATGTCGGCGGAAACTAAATTTTCTATCTCCATAACTTCCAGCTTAACATACCGGTCGTCTAACATCTCTTTCATCTGCTTATGCTTTTCCTCCTTACCAAAATCTTGGTCGGCGATAACCAAAGCCTTGCCGCACAGCCGTTCGGCCCAGATTTTAGCTTCCTCAAATTGCTGGCCTGGCTCTGTAAAATCCCAGTGGCTCAAGTTACTGCCGGCATATTCCACGAAGGAGTAATGCAAGTCTTCTTTCAAATTCACTTTTTCATTTTTCTCTTTCCGCAGATAGTCAAAATATAAATTCAGATAGTGCCTAATATACATTCGGTCCGTAACCCCTTCCACCCAAATAGTACAGTTAGACAAATAAACGGAGGAATTCCTGACCCCCAAAGCCTTAAGGGTATTCTTATCGCCGTGACTGACGTTCCTGATTTCCACTTCCGGAACTATTTCTTCGACTTTTTCAGTTTCCTTTAGGATTTTTACGAACCGATAAATGGAAATGTTGGTTTCGTCAAAAGTAATATCTAAAAAATGGTTGGAATGGGTGGTAATAAAGAAATAATGGCCTGGGAACTTATGACAAACTTTTAAGAACGTCCTTTGCAGGCCGGGGTGAATGTAAAGTTCCGGCTCTTCGATAAAGAACAACGTTTCCTTGTCCATATTCAGGAATATCGGAAACGACAAAACAATAATTTCCTGGATGCCATCACCAAGCATATGTATTGGCTGTTCCTTTTCATTTCCGATTTTTACATACAGCACATCCTTGCTGTCATTCTTCTCATAAGGGATAAGGGCTACCGGTTTTCCTTCAAAAAAATTGGCGGATAAGAAACTTTCAAATTTCCTGATTTGCGCCCGTTCGCTCAAGTCCCCGAGTAACAAACTTCTTATTCTGTTGTAATACAAAAGTCCGGTGTGGATGCCGTCAGCGGGCAAGCCAGCGCCATTATTAAAATAATCCTTTTTGGTGCGCTGGCAATAAATGTCCGCGTTTTCCGCAGGCACACTATTGCCATTATCAGGCAGTAAATTTCTTAAACCTCTTAAGACGGGAATATAAACTTTGTTAATGGTCGCATCGCGGTACACTCCGTCAAATAAATCTTTATTGGCTGCCTTAAGAGTGTCGATAGGTTTTAGCAGTTGTTCTTTAACATATCGGCCATCGGTAGTAGCACTTAGTCCCTTAAATGACATGCCTTCATTACCGGAGGCGTTATTAACCGCTTGAATATAATTTTCATAACGCTCAAAGATAGCGTCAACATCAGCCTTGCCGATTGATAGAGAATTCTTAAATTCACGGTATACATCCGTTACTGGCCTAAACTCTACTACGCGTGTTTCTTCAAAAACCCTGTCGGTATCGGTGATTAATTTCCCTAATTTAGCGAGCAAGACTTCTTCGTTTCTCGCCCCTTGATAATCAAATTTTTCCAAAGCGAAAAGGCTTCTTAAAAATCTGCTTTTGCCGGAATTATTTTCACCGACAAAGATGTTAACCTTGGACACATTGGGGAATGTTTTTACACTTTCGGCTTCTGTTTCCGGGATATGGTAACTATTAAACCGCGGGTCCTTAAGATAAATTTTGTTTATGGATAATTGCATAATTTGCTTGATATTCTGGCTTAATTTTCTCACTTTTTAGCCATAAAGTCAAAATTTATACTTAACAAGTTTCGATTACAACTTTATTAATTCAAAAGAAAACCCGGCCAGACACGAAGTCTGGCCGGGTTGCCTGTTTGTTCAGGTCTTGGTTGTGCAGCGTCAGGCTGCCTTGTTGGTCATGAGCGACATCATGAGCTGATAGTTCTTACCGAGCTCCTTGGACTTCATGACGCGCTGGGTGGTGTCCGGTTCGACCCGGTAGAAAGCGATGGGGCACTTGTGGTGCTCCTGTCCGTCCATCTCCGGTTCGCCGGTGAACAGGTAGGCGTTGGCTCCCGCCGGAGCAATCTTTTGAACCTCGTTGATGCCGTAGCGGAAGAAAAGCGGGTAACCGCCGCCGATAGTGGTCCGAAACATGTTCGGGCCGTCCTCAACGGGTTCCATCTTGGTCACCATGAACTCCGGCGCCCACGTATCCATGCTTTCGCCTTCTTTGGAATACATGGTGAAGTACTGTCCGCCGAACTTCATGAGCGTGAAGAATCCCGCAGGGAACACCGACTTGGTCACCGGTTTCATGAGCTTCTGCCAGTGCTGCCGAAGCAGTTGGTCCGGGTCGGGACCGAGCTGGATATTCTTGACCATGCCTTCGCCCTGGACGCCGACCAGCCGCACGCCGTTGTACCACTCGTGGCAACTGATGTCGATGACAAAACTCTCGTGATTCTGTCCGTTAGCCGAATGGCTGACGTGGTGCAGCGAACCGGTGCTGATGAGGTGCGCGATAGGCAGGCCATCCTTATCCAGATAATGGGTTTTCCAGGTGCGCGTTTGCGGATTGTCCCAGATTACGTACGGGCAGTTACTGGCGTCCTCGTTCTGGATGATAAACGGGTCAGAGTACTGTCGTGCCGCCCGCTTGTGCATCTGACGGCGATAGTGCTGCCAGCGCAGATGGTTCTTGAAGTCGAGCGAGTGCCGGAGCTTTTCGAGCGGATAGAACGTCTTCTGCCAGCCGTGCCATTCGCGGGCGAGCTGTCCGTGGTAGAGGATGTATTCCTCCGCCCTCGGGCCAAGCCGCGCTTCGAGTAGCGGGTCGCATAGCGCGTCCATTTCCGTGAGAATTTGCCGGAACGGGTATTCGTACATCCTGGTCACGCTGCTGATGTCCACGACTGCCACGTTGCCGTACTTGCCGCTTTCCAAGTCCAGGAACTCCTGTTTGGTAATACGGCCGCCGCGGTTGTTGCGTTCCTTGTCCTGGTAGTGGAAGGCGTAAGCCTTCTTAATTCCTTCCAGCGTGGACATGGGACCGACGCCATGAGCGACGATTAAAACTTTGTTGCCGCCTTTGGTGTAGCCCAGGTACTCTGCGGTGAGGGTGGTAAAATACCGCTCCCACGGCACCGGGAAGTCGTTGACATGATAGGTGTCGCTGTTGGTCGCCGGTCTGGTGGCCAGCCGCGCATCGACGACATCGAGCATGGTGGCCAGTCGTCCGTTCTCGCCAGCGAAGTTTGAGGCTTGCTGGAAAGCCGGAATGAAACCGTCCGCATGAAAGAATGCCATTGCAGTAGCCACAGCGGGCTCTGCTGACGCTTGTGATGTTTCCTTCTTTTCCATTGTAAATTCACCTTTCCGTTTTTGGTTTTGGTGTCATCCTAACCTTTCGGTTGGGACCCTATACTATACCACAAGTCCCTTGCTTTTTCAAGGGCTTTTTGATAATATATAGAGTCCGAAGTTGGGACGCAGGAGAAGCAGCATGGACGAACTTTCACCAGCTATAGAGTTAGCGGTCGATTACGCCAGACAACTCCACGCCACACAGCCCAACCACGAACTGCTCAAATACTTTGCGGATGGAGAACACCCGGAACTTGACCAGGAATTTGAAACCCGGTTTTGGAACAAGCCTTTTCCCAAGGACCAGGCTCCAGGCCATCTCGTCAAAGCTACCATTTGGGCAAACTATGCCGTCGCACTCAAGCAGGCGGCCGAGCAACAGCCGTCAGCCTGAACGGAAATCAGGCAATATCTTCGTAGGAGGTACGAATGAAAAAACGCGAAAAGAAACCGCCGAAAGGCACTCCGGCAAACCTTGCCGAACTGCTGAAAGGCAACCAGCAAGGCTATGAAATCCGCACCGGCTACAGCCTGCAACTCAAGCACGGCTTAATGGGCTACTTCCCCGCAATCTACAAACAAACGGAAGGAAGAGCGGACATCGTCGTGACCTTTGACCGCGAACTCATGCAGGAAGTTTGGAAGACGATGAGTCCGCGTCGGTCACAGCTCGACGAAAGCCAATTCTTCGTCAATCAGCAAACCGGCGTCTGCTACCCCATGCTCGGCAACACCAAATACGAGCAGGAGCATAGCGAACCCATTGTTTTCCTCACCCGGGAAGAATTCGTCCAACTCATGGCCGCCGACCCGCACCCTTTCGAATGGGCTCCGGGACTCATCGGCAACGACATGAGCCTTGCCGAATTCCGCCAGACACTCGAAGCGGCGGCGCGGGAGTATGGTGTTTCCCTTCCGCAGTAATTGCGACCACGGAGCGCCTGAGTCAGACCATCTGACCAGGCGCTTCTTCTTTTTGCGCTCAATCGTACCTTAGGCTGCTGCCTGTGTCATGTCCTGTTCATTATTCATTGTTAATATACCGGGCTGTGATACTGTTGGGCCAGCTTCAGCCAATAGCTGCTGCTTGTTTTCCAATTCCAGCAAATGCGGGTACCAGCGCATAAAGTAATCCTGTATGGTGTTAAAACTTTTTTCGATTATCTCCACCATCGATTTTTTAGGCGCGCTTTTTTCCGTAATCATATTGATAATATTGGAGAATCTAGCGGTGCCAAATCCACTAGCGCGGTCGTAAGTAATTTTGTCAGGAAAGTAAACGCTTAGCAGTAGGCGTTTCTTTTTATAATCCGCGTTTCCCCAAATATTTATTGGGTCTTCCAAGTATTGCATAACAATGCTAAGCGCGGTGCCAAAATCCTCTGCGCTTCCATTTTGTTTTTTAATTTCCCCTTCTAATTCCTTTTTCCGGTCGCTTAATTTTGTAATTTTGTCCTCATATATCTTTATAGCCTCTTCATTTGCGGTTTTTCCAATACGGTCAAGGTAATTTTCAATTTGCCGTTCAATCGTTTTTACCTCATTATTTTTAGCCAGCAAATAGTTGGCGTTATTTTTTTCACGCTTCTGCCACAGGTCTTTTAAAATCGCTGTGGCTAATTTTATAGTTTTCTTGCCAGGCGCAATCTGTTTTAACAATTCCTCAAATGCTTTTTCCATCTTTTCGCGCAAAATTGTTAAATGCTGGTTTTTACAGCCTTTAGTTTTGCACCAGTAATACGGGTAATTTTTGCCGCGCCCTGAGTGCCAACTAGCTGTGTATGGCTTACCGCAGCCAGGGCATAAAATGAAACCTCTTAAAACAAAATCTAAGTTTATGTCCTTTCGCAAACGCGGTTTTGCTGACTTGGTCAGCCGTTCCTGTATGGCGTAATATACTTGCTCGCTCGTTAATCCTTTGTGTTGCCCTTTAATTAAAGGCAGCTCCCATAAATCGCATTTTACAAAGCCACCGTTTAGGGGGCATGTTAGTATTTTGGTGACTCCATTCAGTGAAAGCTTCTGCTTAATGCCATAAATTTGGTATTTGGCTAAAATAAAATTTTTGCAATCTTCCAAAGTTGTAAGCTCATATTTAGCAAACTTTTCCATAGCTTCCTTAAAAATTGAGGCAAACGGTTCGTTATGCTCTAAAACTTTGCCCTCCCAGGGGCGGTAAACAGCCATAACCTACAGCTTCTATTGGAAGAGTCAATAAGAGTTTTAAAAGATGGAGGGACTTTATCAATTTTAGAATCTTTAACCCCAAATTATACGAAAGAGCAGATTGAAGATATATTAAAAAATTATAAATTAAATATTGCGGTATCTATCACCCCACATTCACCAGAATGGCAGCAAAGCGTATCTGAATACCAAGATTACGCCAGAGGTAGAGATTGGGATCCAAAAAAAGGTTGGAATAATTCTTACTATTTAATTAAAGCTGAAAAAGAGACTGTTGCCGAATAATACTAAAATATATCTCCTTTATTAAAGCTTGCCAGGTTATTCTAGCCTCCCGATTAACTCCACCAGACTTTGCAAGGATTCGCAGACGAGAGACTTATACTGCAAGGCCTGTGGCGAAGCTGGACTTTTGGGCGGTTTCGTGCTATACTTGGGAAACCAAATACATTTAGAAAAGTAGTCGAATTTCGCAAATATATTTTCTTAATAATTCTATTTCTTTCAACCATATGAACGGTGTAATAAAAAAGAAGACCGACAAAGGCTTTGGATTCATTTCCATTGCCGGGCAGGACAAAGACTTGTTCTTCCACAGCAAATCCCTGGTCGGAGTCACTTTTGACGAACTCAACGAAGGCGACGAAGTCACCTTTGACACGGAAGAGTCCCCCAAAGGGATGAATGCCGTAAACGTCAAACGCGCTTAAGCTTAAAGCTTTTAGTCCCGCCGCCCGCAAGGGCGGCGGGACTTTTGTTTTACCTCCGAACTTTTATTTGCGGCACAACCGACGACAAAACATACCTCTGTTTGGCCTTCCAGCAAACATCGGTAAAAAAATTTTCTTTGCGTTACTTGAGGCAAAAACAAAATTCGGCGAAACTTTTTTGGGCCCGGTCTTCGTAAAAGCAACAGTCAAGGTCGAAGCCTTAATTAACCAAAGAAAGGACTATTCACGCATGAACCAACTTAAAAAATTCGCCGCGCCCTTGGCAGCTTTTGCCGTCATTGTGGCCGCGGCGGCCGGGTTGACGTTTGTCCATTTAAGCCAGGCGCAAGGCTCGGGGTTTGGCTTTCTGGGCCGCGGCCACATGGGGGGCGGAATTAGTGGCATTGTGGCGTCCGTTAGCGGCAACACCATTACGCTAACCGGAGCCAACAACGCGACTTACACCGTGGACGCGAGCGGCGCGCAAATTGAAAAATTTGCCAATAACGCCAAAACGACAATCACGGTGGGCGATATCCAAACCGGCGACACGCTCCACGTGCGAGGCACGGTCAGCGGCACCAACGTGACCGCCAAAAATATTATCGACGGCACCCTGCCCTCTCCCCTGGCCCGACCGGCCGCGGCGGCTGAAGGCACGGTTGCGTCCATTGCGGGTAACACCATTACCCTGACCGGCGCCAACAACACGACTTACACCGTGGACGCCGGCAACGCCGAGCTGGACATCCACAAACCAGCCGGCACGGCCCTGGCCAACTCCGGCATTACTAACGGCGACAACTTAATAGTGTTCGGCACCACTAGCGGCACCAACGTTACCGCCACCAGGATACTGGACGGCAAGCAGCTTGGCCCGCGCTGGTAATTGTTCCATCATTAACAGGCTAGATGTAAAAAGGATTACGTACCCGCCAACCGGCGGAACGTAATCCTTTTTTATAAAAAACCAACGCCGGTGCTCTGGCGTTGGCAAAAGATGCCACCTTCCGCAGCGGCTTTGGCGGCGGCGGCAGAGGGATGACCTTTGGCCCCTGGCCGGGAAACCGGACGGGACCATGAACGTCCGGCTCTCGAGCCGGACGCTGTCTCCTTCTTCTTGGTTGTCTTGGCATGCTGTAAATACTAACACAAATTTATCCTTAAGGTAAAATCCTGTTATAATGAGTTTATGAATTTAATTAAGAGCATTCGGCGCTTTAAAAAATCCCGGGACTCCTACCAGCCGCTAATTGAAGTCAGCATTAGCCGCGGCGACATTCTGCATAATTTGCGGCAGTTCCAGGCCGCATTTGCCGGCCTAAAATTTGCGCCGGTCCTCAAGAGCAACGCCTACGGCCACGGGCTGGTGGAAGTCGCCAATATTTTGGACAACCAGGGCCTGCCGTTTTTTGTGATTGACTCTCTGTTTGAGGCGCGCGTTTTGCACCGCGCCGGCGTTGGCACCCCCCTGCTGATTATCGGCTACGCGACTATCGACAATATTAATTCCCAAAAACTCCAAAAAACGGCTTTCACCATTACCAGCTTTGAGCAGCTAAAACAGATTAACGATAAATTAAACCGCCCGGCGGTCTTTCACTTAAAAATCGACACTGGCATGCGCCGGCAAGGCTTGCTGCCCGGCGAGCTCCCAAAGGCCGCCGCGATCATTAAAAACAATAGGCTAATTAAACTTGAGGGTCTATGTTCACACTTTGCCGACGCCGACGGGGAAAGTGACGACTTTTCCCAAAAGCAAATTGAAACTTGGCAAGAAGCCGTCAAAACAATCCAGGCCCTACTGGGACAAATCAAATACAGGCATCTTTCCAACAGCGCCGGCGCCGATCTGGTTAACCAAACCGACGTAAACGTCGGGCGTTTGGGTATTGGCCTGTACGGTTTTAATTTGTCGCCGCGCCGGCGCCTGGACTTGCGCCCGGCGCTGGAGATGAAATCGGTTATTAGCTCTCTTCGGCCGCTAAAGCCAAGTGAACCAATTGGCTATGGCGGCAGCTTTACGGCGCTGCGCAACATGGTGGCGGCCACCGTGCCGGTAGGCTACACCGAAGGCCTGGACCGCCGGCTCTCGAGCATTGGCGCCTTAATGACTAGCGGCAAACCGTGCCCGATTTTAGGCCGCGTCAGCATGAACATGTGCTCTATTGACGTTTCCAGCGTCCCCCACCCCCGGCTTGAACAGCCGGTAATAATTATCAGCAAAAACCCCAAGGATCCCAACAGCCTTGAACACATGTCCGAATTATGCCATACTATCCCCTATGAACTGCTGGTGCATTTGCCAACGCAGCTGAAAAGAACGGTCGTAACTTAATTCATGGCGCGGAACAATTTTAAATATTTCGATGTCATCGTGGCGCTATTTGTCGCGGTGCTAATTATTTCCAACGTCGCTTCGGCCAAAATCGCCCAAGTCGGCGGTTTTAATTTTGACGGCGGCACGGTATTGTTCCCGATTGCCTATATTTTTGACGACATTTTAACCGAGGTCTACGGTTACGCCAAAGCCCGCCGCGCCATTTGGATCGGCTTTAGCGCGTTGCTGCTGACCGCGCTGACTTTTGCTGTGGTGCAGTATTTGCCCGCCGCGCCGGATTGGACCGGCCAGGCCGCCTACGAGCAAATTATTGGCTTTGTCCCGCGCATTATTTTTGCCAGTGTTTGCGCCTACTGGGCCGGGGAATTTTTGAATTCCTACGTGCTGGCCAAAATGAAAATCTGGACCAAAGGCCGTTTTTTGTGGACACGCACTATTGGCTCAACCATTGCCGGCGAAGGCCTGGACTCGCTGACCTTTAGCCTAATTGCCTTTTACGGCCTCCTGCCTGCGGGCGCGCTGGCGAACTTAATAGTCACCATTTATGTGTTTAAAGTTTTGTTTGAGGCCGTGGCCACGCCGCTGACTTACGCCGTTGTCGGCTTCCTAAAAAAAGCCGAGGCTGAGGATTACTACGACCGCGACACCAACTTTAACCCTTTCCTGCTCGATTAAAAACCGCCCCAAGGCAAACCTTGGGGCGGTTTTGCTTATATAACCTATTATATAATGTATTATATATTTTTGCCGATCACGGTTTTAACGACCTGCTTGACCTGGTTAATCGGAATGGCAAAACCAATGTTCTGGCCGCTTAAAGCCGTGGCCACGTCAATGCCAATAACATAACCGTTTAAATCCAGCAGCGGCCCGCCGCTGTTGCCGGGATTAATGGCCGCGTCGGTCTGAATGACGCCGGTTAATTGTTCGGTGCTGCCACCTGACTGATCGCTGGCCTGAATGCTGCGGTCAAGGCCGGAGACCACGCCGGTAGAAACAGAATTATTGTACTCGCCCAAAGCGTTGCCAATGGCAGCCACGGCCTGGCCGAGCTTGAGCCCGCTGGAATCACCCAGCGACACCGTGGGAAAATTGCTGCCCGAAACTTTGACAATCGCGATGTCGTTGCTTTGGTCGCGATAAATCACGGTAACCGGCAATTGCTTGCCGCTAGAAAGCAGCGCGGTGTAACTGGCTGAACTGTCATCCACCACGTGGCGGTTGGTTAAAATAAACCCGTCGGAAGTAATTAAAAATCCCGTGCCTGCACCCACCTTTTGCATCTGGCTGCCGACCTGCTTGTACACCGGCATCTGCACGCCGAAATCCTTAAAAAACGGGTCGTCGCCGAACGGGTTAACGTAAGTCACCTGGTACTGGGGCACATCTTTGCTAATGATAATGGAAACCACGGCCGGCGCCACCTTGGCCACGGCGTCAGTCAGCTCCTGGTCCTGCGATTTCTGAATAATCTGCTGCCGGTTAGCCAGTTCTTGCGCGGAGATGGCCGTAGCCTGGCTGGTGCTGGAAATCTGGGCCAAATCCTGGCGCAACGAGCTAAGCTGGCTTTGCAGCAGCGCAATTTTTTGGTTGTAGTCCTTGGCCTGGTTTTGGTTTTGCTTGGAGACGTAACGGTAAGCGCCGTAAGCCCCCGCAGCCAGCAAAACCGCCGCCAAACCTAAAGCCGCAATGATTTTTCTCATAGGCCTAATTTACTAAATTATACTATAACAAGTCATAAAAGGTTTCAAGATGGCGGTTTTGGGACAAATCGGTTAAAATGACCATATGACAAAATTCTTAGTTTCGCGCCAAACCAGCGCCGAGGCTGCGGCAGCCGCCGCCGGCGAGGCGCTCAATAATCTTTTGGCCGGCCGGCAAGAGCGCCCAACCCTACTTTTACTCTCAGCCGGCTCGGCGTTAGGGCTTCTGGACTACGTCAACACCAAAAGCACGGACGGACATTTAACCGTGGGCATGCTAGACGAACGCTATTCGTCCAACCCGGCAATAAATAATTTTGCGCGGCTGCAGCAAACCGATTTTTACGCTCGGGCCATGGAAACCGACACGAGCTTTTTAGGCAGCCTGCCACGGTCCGGCGAAACGCCCCAGCAGCTAGCCGCGCGGATGGAAAATAATCTACGCTCTTGGCAAAAAGACTTTCCCGACGGCTTAATAATCGCCACACTAGGCATGGGGCCCGACGGCCACACCGCCGGCATGTTTCCCTTTCCGGAAAACCCCGGGAAGTTCAAACAACTGTTTGACAACCAGCACTGGATTGTGGATTACGACGCGGGCAAGAAGCATCAGTTTGCCCAGCGCGTCACCGCCACAGCCGCGTTGCTGCGGCAAGTTGATGTTGGCTTGGCCTACGTTTGCGGCACGGAAAAACAGGCCAAGCTCAAAGAACTGCTGGCCGGCCAAACCACGGAACCTGCTTGCCTGCCGGCCCTGTCCTGGCATGGGATAAAGCAGATCACGATCTTTACCGACCTTGAGGCGGTTTGATTTTCTGACTGACTGAGTTGTTGCAAACAATTATTAAAATCAGCGTTTTTGACGGCCGTCAAAAACGCTGATTTACTTTAACCCAAAACGCTTTCTTAATTTCCGGTCATCATCCATTTCATCAACCCTCATCATCCTGACAAACTCAATCAGTCCGGTTTGTTTTAAGTACTCTACAGCTTGGCGATTCAACTCGTGGGGGCTGACAAATACGCTGCCCTGCAGCATCACAAAGCCGGCCCGCTTGAGCAGCTGGCGCAGTAAATTGCGCTGCTTTCTGCTGCCTTCCGGGATATCGAACATAATCAGCCGCCAACGGCCGTCCCACTTCCCCGAAGATTGCCAGGCCGCCTTGGACATTAGGATCTTGAGCTCACCCTTTTTTGTCAATTTCACGAATTTGCGGTTGTTTTGTTCGGAAACCGACACCAGCCCGCTTTTTTTAAGATTCCAAATTATTTTTGGACCGTCGCCGGGATGCCAGGAGCGCAACCTGCGCATATGCGCGTAAGGCGTTTCTAGCGGCATCGGAAGCAAGGCGGCTCCCTCGAATAGATAATCCAAAAGCTCCAAAACGGCGGAATTGTGCTTGGTCTTTTTAGCCATACTAAAACAATATCAGCAAAATTGACGACCGTCAATTTTGCTGATATTGGCTTGTCTATCCTTAGAGCTTTTGTACCGCCCGCGGCAAAACTACTTTAGCAGCATATCCATAAGCGCCATGCGCACGTACAGGCCGTTTTGGGCCTGGCGGAAATAGGCCGCCTGCGGCAAATCGTCTACCGCCGGGTCTATCTCGTCGATCCTGGGCAAAGGGTTTAAAATTGCGGCCTTGCCGGATTTAGCCAAAGCCTTGGTAATCACAAATTGCTTGCGTAAACGCTCAAATTCCTTACGGCTGCCAAAACGCTCTTCCTGCAGCCGGTTGGCGTAAAAGACGTCGTAGGTCCGATAATTTTTTAAGCTGTCGCTAAAAGCAACATCCGCGCCGCGCTGTTTCAAATCGCGCAAAACATCCGCGTCCGGCTTTAAAGTTTTTGGACAGACAAAAGTAAAGCGATTGCCGGAAAA
>JAGWQI010000075.1 GCA_028870105.1 Patescibacteria group bacterium | reverse complement strand
GCCTCGACCAACGACGGCGGCACAATAGCCAATAATTACGTAGCCAGGATTGAAGACGCTTCGCGATTGCAGACCGCGATCGCCGCAGCCAGGGCCCAATGTGATTTCGTAATCGCCACTATGCACGCCGGCACGGAGTACACCCGAACTCCCAATGAAGCCCAAAAAAAATTCGCCCATGCCGCCATTGATGACGGCGCGGACCTGGTCATCGGCGCCCATCCACATTGGGTCCAAACTGTGGAACAGTACCAAGGCAAATACATTTTTTACTCTCTCGGTAATTTTATTTTTGATCAAAATTGGAGCCAGGACACCAGGGAGGGACTGGTTTTAAAGATCCAAATTACCAAACCCAAGGCACAGAATCCGGCGGCACCGGGGGCGGCAATGTCCGAGGACCTGCAAGGGCAACGAACTCCGGCCAAGTTGCAATCTATCGAGCTTCTGCCCATTATCATCGATAATTCCTTCCCCCGCTCGGCCACGCCTGAAGAAACAAAACAAATTTTAGACAAAATCAACGAAACGCAAACGACGCTTTACCCGTAACAACAGCTAAAAACTTTTGTCCAATTAGGCCTACTTTAATATAAAATTTTGCGCCAACGTTTGACAAACTTTTTTTTTGTGGTTAAACTCACAACTGCATTCGCTATAAATCCTAAATCCCTCCGATGTCCAAACCGTTAATCATTGTTGAATCCCCCACCAAGGCTAAGACCATTAGCCGTTTTTTAGGTGGCGACTACACTGTCAAAGCCAGCATGGGCCACGTGCGCGATTTGCCCAAAAGCAAAATTTCAATTGACGTCAAGCACAACTTTGAACCGACTTACATAATCCCGCCCAAGGCCAAAGAAACCGTGGCGGAATTAAAAAAGCTGGCCAAGGATGCGCCCAAAATCATCCTGGCGACTGATGAGGACCGCGAAGGAGAAGCAATCTCCTGGCATTTGGTGCAGGCTTTGGATTTGGGCGACGAGGCCGCAATTGCCAAAGGCAAAGAGGACAAGCGCATTTCACGCATTGTTTTTCACGAAATCACCAAAACGGCCATTGACGAGGCCTTAAAAAATCCGCGCGACATTGACCTGAATTTGGTCGACGCCCAGCAGGCCAGGCGAGTGCTTGACCGGCTGGTGGGCTACGAGCTTTCCCCGTTTTTGTGGCGCAAGATCCGCTACGGCTTGTCCGCCGGGCGCGTGCAATCCGTGGCCGTAAGATTAGTGGTGGAACGCGAACGCGAGATCCAAAAATTCCAGTCCGAAAAATACTGGTCCATAGAAGCAAAGCTGTCAAAAAATGAGGATGACAAAACTTTTGTCGCCAAACTCATCAAATCCGCTGGCCAAAGCGTCGGCAAAATGGACATTAAGAATGAAGCGCAGGCCAAGCAAATTACCGAGGGGCTCAAAGGCGCAAGCTACCAGGTGGCGGACGTTACCACCAAAGAGGTCAAACGAAATCCGGCAGCGCCGTTTACTACCTCGACCCTGCAGCAGGAAGCCGCGCGAAAATTCGGCTTTAGCGCCAAGCAGACCATGGTCATTGCCCAGCAGCTCTACGAAGGCGTGGACATTGGCGAGCAGGGCTCCACGGGTCTCATTACTTACATGCGTACCGACAGTCTGAATTTGGCCCAGTCGGCCTTAGCCGCCATTAAACAAATGGTAGAAACCGACTTTGGCAAAGAATATTCCCTAGCCGAGCCGCGCCACTTTACCAACAAAAGCAAAGGCGCGCAGGAAGCCCACGAGGCCATTCGCCCTACGGATGTCATGCGCAAGCCCGAGCACATTAAACAATATTTGGATCGCGGGCAATTTAAGCTCTACGATTTGATATACAAACGCACCATTGCCTGCCAAATGGCGCCGGCCGTACTTCAGCAAACCGCCGTGGACATTTCGGCTGCCGACTGCGTCTTTCGGGCCAACGGCCAAACCGTAAAATTTGACGGATTCATCCGCGCCTACACGGAAGGCCAAGACGAAAAAGCCGAAGACGAAATTGAGGGCATTTTGCCGGAATTGGCAGTCGATGAAAAATTAAAACTGCACGAATTAAATTCCCTGCAGCATTTCACCGAACCGCCGGCGCGCTATAGCGACGCCACGCTCATTAAAGCCTTGGAAGCCCACGGCGTCGGCCGGCCTTCCACTTATGCCCCGACGCTCTCGACCATTCAAGACCGCCAGTACGTCGAAAAAATTGACAAAAAATACCAGCCTACGGAAATCGGCTTTTTGGTCAATGACATGCTGGTAGAAAATTTTCCCGAAATTGTGGACATTAATTTTACCTCCCATGTAGAGGAAGAATTTGACGACATCGCCGAAGGCAAGATCGGCTGGGTGGAAGTCACCCGGGAATTTTACGAACCGTTCAAAAAACATTTGGCCGAAAAAGAAGCCACGGTGGAAAAACGGGTTGAAGTTAGCACTACCCCCTGCCCGCATTGCGGCAAAATGATGCTGATCAAGTTCGGCCGCATGGGCAAATTCTTAGCCTGCCCGGACCCGGAAAGCAAAGTTACCCTGCCCATGCCCGAAGAAGCGGCCAAAATTAAAGAGCTGGAAGAAAAAACCAAAGACGAACACTGCCCAATCTGTGGCAAACCCATGGCAGTCAAGCGCGGCCGCTTTGGCTTTTTCCTGGGCTGCTCGGACTATCCCAAATGCAAAGGCATTAGCAAAATCTGGAACAAGACCGGCTTTAAGTGCCCTTTATGCCTCGATTCGGACCGCAAGGACAAGCCCGGCGACATTGCCGAAAAGAAAGCGCGCGGCCGCGGCAAACCGTTTTACGGCTGTACCCGGTACCCGGACTGCACCTTTGTAATGAACGTCAAACCTGAAACTCAGGCGCAGGTGGATGAAGCTTATAAAAACTGGAAGGAAAACCCACCCAAGCCCAAATCACCTCGCTTAAAGAAAAAACCCCCGAAATAATCCGGGGGTTAATCATTTCGGCTAAAAATTTTTTCCTCAAACATCACTAGCCGCACCGCCTTCAACCAACCAATCAAGCCGGCAAAATACCGAATGTTGGCACCCAAACGCAGCAAATGCGGCCCAAAGCCGGTAAAATAAAATCCGCCGGATTTAAAAACGCCCCACTTGCCTCCCACGGAAACAATGAATGGATTGGATTTAGGCCGAAACGGAGCCGGTTTTTTGTTTTGCATCCAAACCGGCAAAGCTTTCGCTAAATATTTTGCCTCGGCTACCGCAGCCTGGGCGGTGGCCGGCGCGGCGGCAATGCTTGGCGTACAAGCCATATCACCCAAGGCAAACATATGCGTCTGGCCCGAAACACGCAAATATTCATCTGTCAAAAGTTGGCCGCGCTTATTGCATTCGCACGCGGCATCTAAAAAACAATCTCTAGCCCTAACGCCTGTGGTCCAAATTAAAACATCATAAGCCAAACGCTGGCCGTCCACTAAATTTATAAAATTCCGCTCAACTTTAAAAATCGGACTGAGCAGCCGGATTTTGACGCCCAGGTCAAGTAAGCGCCGATGGATATCTTTACTGGCTTGGTCACCAAACCCGGGCAACAGCTGATTAGCCGCCTCCACAACCACAACCTCAATTTTCTCCCGCGGGTGACTGTTTTTCCAAGCTAGAATATCGGCCAACTTGGCTAACTCCGCGGCAATTTCAACGCCGGCGTAACCGCCGCCGGCGACCACCAGCCGCACATAAGGTTTTTGCGCGTCATACTGGTGGGCTTGAACCGCAAACCCCACGGCATTACGGATGCGAAACGCATCGTTCAGACTTTTTAGCGGCAAACTGAATTGTTGGGCGCCTTGCACCTTAAAATATTCCGTCTGTGACCCTAAGGCCAAAACCAAATAATCAAACTCCACTTCCCTACTGCCAACTAAAACCTTGCGGTCAGCGCGGTTAATGGAAGAAATTTGTCCCTGAATAAACTTGATTTTTCGGCCAACTAACAGGCGGCGCAACGGCAAGGCTATGCCGTGCTTCAGCTGATTTAAGCTTACCAATTCTTCTTCCGCCGTGGCCACCTCGTATAACGCCGGATTAAACAACTGGTAATCTTGGCGGTCAATTAAAGTAATTTGAATATTTTTATCGCCGCGCAGCCGCTTTTCCAAGTCCAACGCCAAATTTGACCCCCCAAACCCGGCCCCGCAGATGACAATTTTGGTCATAAACTTTTTTGTTTCTTGGTAAACCGAACCAACTTTATAATTATAACA
>JAGWQI010000010.1 GCA_028870105.1 Patescibacteria group bacterium | reverse complement strand
ATTACCGAACCCACACGGCTGTTGTGCTTTAAATCCAAATAATCGGCGTAGAGGTCGTTAAGCGTCCGCCCCTGCAGTTTGCCGGCTGGGTACTCAACGGGACTGCGTTCAACTTTAACCGGCTCTCCAAGCTCGGCTTCGGGCGTTTCCTCGCTCGTGCTTTCGGCCGGCTGTTCCGCGGTTTGGTGTTGCCAATACTTCTCCAGCGCTTCCTCGGCCGCCAACGCGCCTAACGCCCCGCCGGCCATTTTTAAAAATCCCCTGCGGGTAAACCCGGCGCCCCGTTCTTTTAGATTTTCGGGTTCGGCGTCTGGCTCAAACCCCGAACGCCCCGTCTCACCATTAAACATATAAAGAAATTGCAATAACTTCCTTTAAGTATAACAAAAAATAAAATTGCTTGCCAAAAAGCAAGCAATTTTTCATTAAGACGCCACAACACGCGATCGCGAGCCTAGTCAAACTCCAGCGTCCGCAAGAGCTCTTTTTTGGCCGCGATTTTATCGGCAAACCCTTCAATCTGGATGCTACGGTCCCACTGGCTCGCGGCGGCGCGGTAAAAATCCAAAATCTTCTGTTTATCGCCGATGGGTACGTCCCCAATATCCTGTAATCTATCCAAGCGGTTCTCGGCCAAAGGCACGGCCAAAATTTTATGGTCCGGCTTGCCATGGTCAATCAGCTGCAGCATACCCACGGCGCGGCACTGCGCTACCATGCCCGCCATAAGCGGATGGGTGCTAAAAATAAAGGCGTCCAAATGCCCGCCGTCGTAATTTTCCGTGGCCGCCACAAAGCCATAATTAAACGGAAATTTTAAGCCATCGTAAAGCACGCGGCTTAACTTGATCGCGCCGATCTCGCCGTCGTAAGCGTATTTTTTGCTGCCGCCAGCTGCAACCTCCACCACGACGTTAAACGCCTCCGGTCGGCCAAACGGAATTTTTTTTATCATAAGGCAAAAACAAAAAGGGTGTCTCGGCAACTTGCCCGGGAGGCCCTTGAAATATTATTAACTAATAAAATTATACTATAACCCCGCCGCCAACGCAAATTTTGCCGCGATACAAAACCAAACTTTGGCCGCTGGCCACAGCTTTTTGCGGTTGCTTAAAGGTGACACGATACAAATCCTTCTTTATTTGGCTAATGCCAAGCGGCACCAGCTCGCCCTGATGGCGATATCGCCCAATAAATAAAGTTTTTGGCACAAGTGTTGCCGCCTTTCTATTCCCTATTGCCTGTTGCCTATTACCTGCGCTCCCAATCCAGTTAACGCTATGAATTTGGACTTCCAAAGTTAAAAGCCCTTTGTCTTGTGGGTTATTGGTCACATACAACCGGTTGTGTTTTAAATCCTTTTTGACTACAAAATACGGGCCGCCAGCGCCGACTTTTATTCCTTGCCGCTGGCCGATAGTGTAATTATACAAACCCTGGTGCCGGCCAATAACTTTCCCCTCCTGATTAACAACTTGGCCGGCCTTGGGCTTTAACTGCTGCTCCAAAAAATCCTTGAGCCGGATTTTGCCGACAAAACACAAACCCATACTTTCTTTCTTCTCGGCGTTCGGCAAGCCAAGTTTTTTGGCCAGCGCCCGTACCGCAGTTTTTTTCATGCCGCCGATTGGGAACAACAAATGCGGCAACTGCTCGGGCCTAATGTTGTAAATAAAATAAGTTTGGTCCTTAAATTCGTCCTTGCTCCGCTGTAAATAATAGTCCTCGAGGACAAACGAGCGGTTCCTGCTCTTGCCTGTTGTCTCTTGCCTATTGCCCACCCTGGCATAATGCCCCGTGGCCAAATAATCAAAACCGTTCTTTATGGCCCAATCGTACAATAATTTAAATTTAATCTCCTTATTGCACATTACGTCCGGGTTGGGCGTACACCCTTTTTTATACTCATTAAAAAAATATTTCATCACCCGCTGGGAATACTGCCGCTCAAAATCCAAGCTGTGCAAAGGTATGCCCAAAAACGCGGCCACCCGCAAAGCGTCCTGGCGATCTTGGAGCCAGGGACAATCGTTCTTTAAAAGCCCCTGGGTTGAACTCCAATTTTTCATAAACGCAGCCTCCACCCGAAAACCCTGTTTAAGCAGCAGATGCGCCGAAACCGCGCTGTCAATACCGCCGGACAGCGCGATTAAAACTTTTTTTCCTGAAAGCTTTTGGCTCATAAGCACCTAATTTTAACACGTCTGAGCAAAAAAATCCACCCCAGCGGGGTGGCAAGACAGGCTCGTCTTAAAAAATTTTTGGCGATGTGGCAGACCGGGCAACCGGATGCCGACGGGAAATTGCCACCAGCTGCTTATGCACCAGCTTGTTGGTGACTAAACAGCCGCGGATATTGCCGTCGTAACGCTGCTCGCGTCCGGCTAAATCTGTAACCTTGCCGCCGGCTTCCTCTACAATGATTTTGGCCGTGGCGCCGTCATGCGCGTGCGGTCCGGTGTACAATGCCCCCGACAGTTCGCCAATTGCCACCAGCAAGACATCATAAATGAATGAGTAGTGGTTCATGGAAAAACAATACGGATACTTTTGCATTAGCGGTAAGGCCAACAGGTTGGAACACCAGCCTACCGCGCCGTGGCGCAGCCCCTGCTTGTTAACCGTAGTCCGCCGGCCGTTGAAAAACGCACCTTTGCCTTTTTCCGCGTAAACTAACCGGTCCAAAAACGGATCATAAACAACACCGGCAATCGGACGACCATCGTAAACCAAAGCCAAAGAAAACACGCAAGTCGGCACACCATGCGAAAACGGCACGGTACCGTCCACCGGATCACAGACCCACAAATATTTCCCCCCGTTTTTTCGATGGCTCTGCTCTTCCCCCAGCACGTCGTGACCGGGGAAATATTTTTTAACCTCGCGGATAACCATTTTATTGATGGTCAAATCGGTTTTGGTCACCGGCGTTTCATTGGCCTTCCAGACCTTTTTCATGCCCAGCTGAAAATTTTGGCGAATAATCTCGCCGGCCTGCTTGGCTAACTTAATGGAAAATTGCTTATAAGTCATAAAGTTTATCACTCAACCACCGTGCGCACGGCCACGGCCAGATTGCTGCTAATATTCTTAACGCCAATCTTGCCAAAAATCGCCACCAAAGAGGCAAAAAATGCGCTTAAAACCGCGTAAACCGCCCAACTCATGCGAGTTTAACTACTTGTTAAAATACGGCTGGGCCTCCTGCTTAAGCTTTTCCAAACTGGCATTGGCCTCCACAGACAGCGGATGATTGTTAAAGAAATAAGACGGCGTCCCTTGGAGTTTTAACGCGTAAGCTTCGTCCAGCCCCTTTTGCAGCGGCGCCAAAGACTTTTTCTGCTGAATCTCGTTCTTAAATTGATCAAGGTTCGATACGCCAACCTGCTGGGCGTATTGAGTAAACGCGTCAAGCGGTTCGTCTAAATTTTCCCAATCACTCTGCTTGGCGAAAATCAGGTCATGCATCTCCCAAAACTTTCCCTGCGCGCCGGCAGCTTCCGCGGCCAACGAAGCCTCCACGGTATTGCGATGCTGCAAAAGCGGAAAATAGCGGAATACAAACACGGTATCAGGAAAAGCCGTGGCTATTTGGACAAGCATGGGGTTATACTCCGCACAGTATGGGCATTGCATGTCGCCATACTCGATGAACACGTTTTTGGCTTTAGGGTCGCCGCGATAATGATCCACGCTTGGGTCGAAAGCCGGCGGCGAGTTAAGCGCGGCAATATCCGGGTGCTCTGTTAGCGCGGCGTTATAACCGCCTGGTTGGACCTGCTCCTGCTGCGGTGAAATTTTAAATAAAAAATAGCCAAAACCCAAAACCAGCAGAATAATAATGGTAATCGTAATCCCTTTTTTCATCTTTTTTTACGCTTAATTTTAAACTATTCTATTGTGCCATCATGTTGCCGAACTTATGCTGCAACATTTTTTTGTGCTGCTTAAACAAATCTTCCAGCGCCCCGCGGATATGGCGCGCCACCTCGCTTTTGTCGCCGATAATGCTTTGGTCAACCTCCACGCTCAGCACGTTTTGGTTGCCGTCTGTGGTCAATTTAATTTTGCCCCCCGAAGACGAACCCATAACCTGCACCTGGCCGAGCACGGCTTCCAGTTGCTTGGCTTGCTTGCGCATCTCGTTGACATCCTTCAGCTTATCGAGTAATCCCATGATCTTTTAAGGTTACTTGTGATTGGCTTTAGTATACCAAAAAATGGCCGCATCGCCAATCGCGGAACTGGCTAACCGATTTTTTATTCGGCGCACTGGTTAAAGGCCTGTACCTCGGAATTATATTGCGCCACGTTTTGCTTAAGCAAATCAACTTTGTTGTTATACAGACGCACCATTGCGTTATAATTCGCCACTTGCTGGTTGTATTGGTCTGCCTGAGCTTGGGTTTGCGGATCAGGCAACGCATTAATCTGGCTCTGAAGCTGGGACAGCTGGGGCGCTAGGCTATCCACCTCGGCTTTGAGGCTGTCGATTTGGGTCTTTAAATTCTGGTCGATGGCTGGGCAGCTGGACAACGATCGGCCAAACTCTTGCACCGCGAGCCAGGTCTTTTTGCCCTCAAACAGACCCTGGCCCACGGCTACGCCGATTTCCTGATACTTGGGCTGTAAAATATTGGCTCTGTGCCCTGGGCTGTTCATCCAAGCATCCACTAAAACAGCGTCGTTTTTAAAATTACCCAAGGCCAAATTTTCACCAATAATCACATATTGGTAACCCACAGCCGCGGCTTGATCGCTTGGCCCCTTGCCGTCGGGGGCAACGTGCTCAAAATACTGCCTCGCGAACATATCGTTTAATTTATTTTGGGCGTCCTGATCCAATTTTTGGTTTTCCAAGAGCGCCGGCAGATTGCCGTTCTGTTGGCGGGCCAAATTAGTATAATTAATAACGCCCGCGCGCGTTAAAAACGCGTCCGGGCTATCCTGCGTGCCGCGCAAGGCGCCGCCGGTTAGAACCTGCTGCTTAATATGCTGAACCACGGAATTACTCTGCAGCTCCTGCACCAGTTGCGGCGCGCCGCTGAAAGACTGCTTAAGCTGCGGCCAAAATTGCCAAGTGCCAACAGCCAGCAACGCTAAAACCAAAACAATAACGACTTTTTTCATATGCTGTCTAAAACACGCTATATTATACGGCCAATCATCCAGTTAGTTTCAATCGGGCTTAAAATTACGCTAAAACAGCCAAATTATCTTCCCGGCATCACCTGCCGCACGTAAAATTGTCCATTGGGCAAAGAGCACTCCATAGGGTAACCCTGGACAACCGGATAGCCGGCTTTAACGCAATCGTCAAAATTATGGATCTTACTTAACGGGTTATCCTGGGTGCGCGCCAAAACTATGGCCACAATAATGGCCACGAAAACAACCAAGAAAAACCCATAATAAACCTTGTTATGCAGCATGAATTCCTCTTAATTTTATCGCCAAGTCAGGATTATTGCTCGTAAGATAAGCAACCCTGGGGTCGCTTAATATTTTTTTAATGGTAGGCTCGTCATCCACGGTCCAGACGCACACCGGCAAGTCAGCCGGAAATTTTTGCGCCCAGCCGTGCCGCCACAAACCTTCACTCATGGCAACCATATTAAAGTAAGGCAGAATCCTCTTTAGCCGCAGCAGATGCCAGCGGCTGGTCCAGATACGCCTTTTACCGGACCCCAAAATTAAACCAGTCCGGATCTGCGGAAAATTTTGCTTTATATTTTTTAAGCTGGAAAGGTTAAACGAAATCACGTAAAACTCCTCTGGCTGTAAAATTTGCAAAATTTGATTAGCGACTTTAGTCTCGTACCCGGTTTCCTTAAGCTCAATCTGCGCCGGTATCTGATCTTTAATGAACCTTAAAACTTGAACAAGTTCGGGCACCTCGAAACCTTTTGCCTTAGCGATATTATTCAGTTCAGCCAGCGTCAGCTGGCTAATATTTTGACCGTCGATACCCGAATCGTGAATAACAGCCAGCTTGCCGTCGCGCGTCTGGCGGACATCCAGTTCAATCATATCGGCACCAAGCTCAAGCGCGAGCGCAAACGCCTTAATGGTATTCCCGCGCTCCTTTACCGACGCGCCACGGTGAGCCACTATTAAAATTTTTTCCATATCAATTTTTAGTAACTACTTCACATTTGTGAAGTAGTTACTAAACTATAGAATTCCGCGTTGCTTAAAATATCTTTTCATTTTACCTTCGTCATCCTTATCCAAACCGCTAACTTCCATTACAGCCACAAATCTGCCGACACCAAACCTGTCAACCACCATTTGCAACTCTCTCCTGGGATCATAAGGGTAAAGCCACAATGTCCGCTGTAAAGAATAAAATCCCATCTGTTTTAGCTTCCAACGGAGAGCGTCGGCCGCTTGTCGGTACTGCTTGGTCGGGATATCTGCGGCGACCTGCCACCATTTTTGATTCCAGCCCGAGGGTTTGGGTACAGCCAGGGATCCAAAATCAGCCTCCTCTACGCGCTTTCTGCCAAGATTTGTTAAACGTACTCTCAACTGGCCCTTGCTGGCACCCACCTTGATTTTTCCAGTTCTTTTTAAATAGTATATTGCCTGCTGTATCTTTGCTTTTTTCTTAGAAAATGATATTTTTTTTCGCGACTTATGAATAAATAGCTTATCTACCGCTTGAAAAATATTTGGCGCAACAGCTGCCAGCAGCACCGTTCCGGCAACCGCAACGGTAGCCAAAACAATTTCGGAAACAGACCTCAAATGGGCCAGCTGTGCCGCCGATAGGTGAACGTGCAGCTTCGAAGACTGTCCGCTCAAAATATTCGCAATATTTTGATTTTGATTTTTAATTTTAGTAATCACTTCACATTTGTAAATTAATTACTAACTTATAAAATAGCAACTCGACTGTCGAGCAACGCCCTAAAATAACTATCGAGTTCCGCCTCTGATAATTTTTTAATCTCCTCGGCCGTAAACCATTTTGCTTCGTCGTGGTCTCCGTCGGTCCGCGGCTCACCCTGAATTTCGCCAACGTAAGTCAGCCGTACCACGTGGCGTCCGGGAACCCTGAGAATATCCTGGGCCGCGACCAGCTTGGGCTGACCTGGATATTTTAAACCAACCTCTTCCTGAATTTCTCGCTGAAGATTCGCAAGCAACGGTGTGCCGGGATAAATGCGCCCACCGACCAAATCCCATTTCGGCCCGACTTCAGGATACTTTTTAGGGTTGCGCCGGACCAACAAAAACTTACCCTCGCTATTCTTAAGCAAAATCTTAACCCCAACCTGCAATTCCATAAATTAAACCCTGCGGACAAAATAAATTAAAAAGCTATCCTTCTGATAAGACGTCCGCTTGCTGAATTTGTATTTTTCCAAAACAGTAAAGCCGCTATTCTGTAAAATATCCCCAAACTCGTCTTGCTGGTAATAGACAAAAAATCTTTTATGTCCACTGTGGTGCCACTCCTCCATCTGCTGGCCGCGGCCTTCCTTCATGGAAATAAACGCCACTGCTTTTGGCTTAAGCACGGCCTTGACCTTTTGCAGCACCGCCGCCACGTTTTGCTTAGGCACGTGCAGTAAAGAATTCGCCGCCCAAAGGCCGTCAAAACTTTCTGCCGGCAAATCCAATTCGTAAAAATTTTGAACAAAATAGCGAGCTGCGGGATTTTTGGCCCGAGCCAGCCGAATTTGCTCTTCCGAAAAATCCACACCCCAAACCTCGAAGCCAAATTTCAGCAGCCAGTGGCTGTCCCGGCCGCTGCCGCAGCCTAAATCTAAAACTTTGCCCGCGGGCAAATAACCGCGAAACTTTTCCAGTTCCGGTAACCAAAAATCGTCCGCCCGCAGCTTGGTCCAAGCCGCGGCAATTTTGTTATAGGTTTCTAAATTTTCCTTCTCTGCGGGAGAAAGCATTAGGCTTTACTTAAGCAAGTCGGCCAAATTTTGTCTCTCGACCTCAGTTTCCGTGGACTTAACTAAATTTTTTACTTTGAACTTACCGGTTTTGACTTCCTCTTCTCCAACCACTAAGACATACGGGATTTTATCGCGATCCGCGGTCTTGACCTGTTGGCTAACTTTGCGCCCAGTCAAATCCACTGCCACGTTTAAACCCTGGCGTCGCAATTCCGTCGCCAATTGATTAGCCGCTTCAATGTAATTATCTAAATGCGCAACGTACAGCCGCACCGGCGGCCGGTACTCAGGGAGCAAATGATGCGTCTCCAAAAAATCCCTTGTAGTCACGTCTCCCCAGCCAAAACCAATGCCGCTGACCTTTTCCACGCCGAAAATCCCCACCAGGTCGTCATACCGTCCGCCGCCAAACAATGCGCGAGGGTTTTTTGAATCGGTATCGTACAGTTCAAATACCGTACCGGTGTAATAATCAAGGCCCCTGGCCAAGGTGTACTTAAATTTAACGTTGGCAACGCCCTTACTCAACAGCCGCTGATAAACCATGGTCAACTGCTTAATTCCCTCGTCGTTTTGGAACTCATGACTCAATTCGGCCAAGCTCGTTGTCCGTATTAATTTATCCAACTCCTTGGCTTTGTCGCGGCTGCCGGCGATCTCTACCAATTTGGCGGAAAAATCTTCAGCGGACATTTTGTCGGACTTATCCAGAAGTTTTGTTAAATGGTATTCCTGGTCGGACGAAAGTTTATGAATACGCGCCGTGGCATTTAAGAGCTTGCGCGAGTTCAAACGGATCTCAAACTGCTCGTCTGTAGCGCCGAAAGCTTTCATAATGTCGTAAGCCAAACTGATGATTTCCACGTCAGCCTCAAGGCTATCCACGCCAAAAATGTCGCAATTCAGCTGCCAGTGCTCGCGCAAACGGCCGCGTTGCGGACGTTCGTAGCGGAAAAGGTTGGGGATACTATACCAGCGCAGCGGAAAAGTCAGTTCTTTGCGCTTTTGCGCCACCATGCGCGCCACCGTCGGCGTCATTTCCGGACGGATGGTCACCTCGCGGCCGCCGCGATCGGTAAAACTGTATGTTTGCTCATTGACTATCTCTTCGCCGCTTTTAGCCTTATAGAGCTCGGTTTCTTCTAAAATCGAGGCGTGGTACTCCGAAAATCCGTAGCTTTCCGCCACTTTTTTCCAAATGCCAAAAATATAGTTTTGAATAAATTGATCCTGCGGATAGAAATCCCGCGTACCTTTATAAGGCTCCAAAGAAAGCATTTTTTGTGTCATGCGTAAAAAATCCTTGCCTAAAATATAGCAAAATCGGACTTGTTTTACAAATCTTAAACAATTAGACTAAGCTGGCTGTTAACCACCACCGGCCGCAGGCCCAATAACTCTTCTTTCCACGCCAGTTCAGGCACCGGCTGCAGCAAAAAAATTTTCTTGCCCAAGTAAAAAGCCAAGCCCATTTCCATCAACGCATTTGGACCGATATATCCGGCGATATTATTTTTATCGTAGTTGGTGACTAAAATCGCGTCCGCCCAAGCCACCTTATTAAAATGAGCGCTGATTCGCCCGGTGTGCTTTTCCCAAAATTCCGGATCGTTAGGCACAGTCTTTTTGAGGGCGTAATAATCCCGAGTGTGCAGGGACCGGCCGTCTTTGGTAACCTCAAACACCGGGGGTATTTTTACCTCATGTCCCAACGACTTTAGCTGTTCGGCGACCTGCTGCATTTCGTCAATGAAAGCGCAACTGCCGCAAATCGTAACCTTCATACCGCCTCCGCGTGGTTTTTAGCGCGATATTTTTGCGCGCCCAACGCCAGCCAAGCCAAGGCCAAAATCCCGGTTGACGCCGTACTTAACCAAAGGTGCAAGCTGACGTAAACCACAGTATAAACCAACAACACGCTGCCGGTACTGAGGCTGGTGGCGATTGGCGGCTTGTCCTTGCTTAAAAGCGACGGCACTAGCGCCGCAATAAAAATCCACGAACCTACGGACAACACGATATCTTGCCAAGTCATAATTTTTTTTTGCTATACTGCACTAGTGCAGTATAGCAACTAGGTTAAGAATACAATTTTTTGCTAACGCGATGTTTTTTATATATCAGCAGCCAATTATCGCGCAACCCCAGCCAGAACTCCGCCAAAAATGGGTCGTAAGCCGTTTCTTTTTGCCCGCCCACCAAATTATACCGCAGCTCCGCTTTGGTTAAATACTTCACGTCGGCCTCCTGGTGCTGAATTTTAACTTCCAAACGGTCTAAAGCCTGGGCAAACAACGCTTCCGGCGACTTTCTGGCCTCGAACTCCAACCAGATTTTTTTTAGCTCTCTCCCCTGTTTACCGCCTAAGGTTTTAGCCAAACGGCCGATTGCGGCCAGCTCCTGCGCTTGCTTGGTCGCCGTAAGCTTAGCGGACCGAACGCGCTTCCAAATTGCCATATCACCGGCGTAAACCTCAACCAGGTCGTGCACCAGCACCATTTTTAACGTTTTAAACAAATCCGGCTTGCGCTTTAAGTATGGGTGCAGCAGCATGGCCATTAAGGCCATGCGCCAAGTATGCTCGGCCGTACTCTCGCGCCGGCCGGAACTTAGCCAGCTGTGCCGCAAGACTGATTTTAATTTTTCGGCCTCGTGTAAAAAACGAATGATGTTTTTTTGCGCGGCGGTGAATTTAGGCATATTGAATTCTTTGAAAAAAGTCTGTATTATAATTCAAGCAAATTCAACGCGGGTATAGTACAATGGTAGTATGCGACCTTCCCAAGGTTGAGACACGGGTCCGATTCCCGTTACCCGCTCCAGTAAAAACCGGCGACAGCCGGTTTTTACTTAATAAACAGATGGTAAAAATAGGCAAAAAATGGATCTGCCTTGTCGCCGTAAGCCAGTATGCCGCCCAAACCGCCGGTGACGCTCACCGAAATAAAAGCCGCAATCGCCAGCGCCACAATCCAGCGCGAGTTAATGACCGAGTTGTCAATTTTCACCAGCCACAGCCAAATTTTTTCCCAGGCTGAATTGGCCGGCCAGCGCAAAAATTCTTCCCGCTGTAACCACGCCACAAAATACGCCGCCGCGTTCAGGCCAATCAGCGCTACGGTGAGCTTGGCAAAGTTCTCGTGCCAAAACAAAGTCGCTCGCAGCGCAGGATCCGCCTTAATGGTCGTGCGCATAATATGGGCAGGCTGGTCGCCGGTCGCGTAAGAAGCCAAAGCGCCCAGACCCGCCGTCATAACTAAAAACGCCTTAAGGTAAAAAAAGTAGGGCTGATTTTGAATTTTGTTAAAACGCAAAAATTCCAAAAGCGCGTACAATGTAAATAAAGCAATCGGAAAATGCACAAAAATCGGATGTAAGTTCATGTACAACAACTGGTAAATAATGTTGACTTATTATACCAAATCCTTTCCAAAAACCAAAGGCACAAATAGAAAGCCGGGGTGTTCCACCGTGGTCCATTTTTTATCGCTGAGCTTATCTAAAACAACAATGCCCTGCCCAACCGGCGCCACTATTCGGCCGCCAACCTTCAGCTGGTTTACCCAAGGCTCGGGCACGGCCGGCGCCGCGGCCGCGGCGATGATTTTATCGTAAGGCGCGCCAGCTGCCCAACCGGCGCTGGCATCGCCGTGCGCTAGCGAACTAACGCGCTGATACGGAGGATAGCGGCCCAAACTCCGCTTTGCGCGCTTGAGCAGCGCCATAATCCGCTCCAGCCCGATCACACGGCCGCGGCGGCCCACAACAGCGGCCAGTAACGTCACAGTCCAGCCGCTGCCGCAGCCAATATCCAAAATTTTTTGTCCAGGCAACGGTTTAAGCAATTCCAGCATAAACGCCACCGTCGAGGGCTGGGAAATAGTTTGCCCTAAACCCAAAGGCAACGGCCAATCGCGGTAGGCGTAAGCGCGCAATTGGGGCAAAACAAAATCGGCGCGGTCCACTTTTTTAAATGCGCGAACTAGCGATTGTGTCTTAAGCGCGCCGCTGGCGCGCAAAAATTTAACCAAAGCCAAGTTATCCATTTTGACATTCCCCCTTAGCTATATCATAATACTTCCAATGAAAAAATACAGCCGCAAAATCCCGGCCACCATGGCCACCCAACATCCCGACCACGCCGCTCGCCCATTTTGGCACAGCCACGTTTTTATCCCCGCTACCGAAGAAGCCAAGGAGCTTTTTTTATCCTTTGGCGATCTGGGAATTACCGAATACATGTGGGATTGGGAAGGCAAACTCGTGGACGAATCGATTCTGGAGCGTCTGTTTGGGGAAAAATATGAATTTTTTAAAAAAATTCCACTAGGCAAAGAACGATTTTTAACTTTTCGCTTGCCGAACTTTAAGGTTCAACACGAATTTCGGCTCGGCCGCGCGCTCATGGGCATGTTGTCCACGGCCGGTCTAGCCAAACAAATCGGCATGCACACCCCGCCGCTATTTGAGGTGATTTTGCCCATGACCGAAAGCGCGCGTGAAATGATCAGCGTACAGGAAGCTTTTGCCGAGATCTCCAACCTCAAGCATCCGCTGAACAAATTTCAAAAAAATCTACTGTCACACATTCTCCTTATCCCTTTATTTGAACAAGTTTCCACGATTATCAACTCCGACAAAATCTTGGGGCAATATTTGGACCTGCATAAAAAACTGTTCGGCTTTACTCCGCCGTACATGCGGCCGTTTGTGGCGCGCTCGGACCCGGCCTTGAATTCCGGCTTGGTTCCCACGGTCATCGCGGTTAAAATTGCGCTGTCGCGCTATGCCAAATTTGCCAAGAAACACAACATTGATCTTTACCCAATAATCGGCTGCGGTAGCCTGCCGTTCCGCGGCGGCCTGTATCCGCTGCATTTAGAGCGATTCCTCAATGAATACCGGGGCGTGCGAACGGTTACTATCCAAAGCGCTTTCCGCTACGATTACCCTAAGACTACGGTTGCAAAAGCCATTAAGACCCTGGAGCGCGAACTGCCCAAAACCAAAGCCGTAGAAATGACCGCGGCCGAAGAGGAAAAACTTATTGCCGCCATCAAACCCTTTGAGGCCGCTTACAAGCACACGGTGGAAGGCCTCGCGCCGCTCATTAACAAGTTGGCGGCGCATATTCCGCGCCGGCGCGAACGCGTCCAACACATCGGCTTGTTCGGCTACAGCCGCGGCCACGGCAAGGTTAGCCTGCCGCGCGCGATTAGCTTTACCGCCGTGCTCTATGCTTTGGGCGTGCCACCGGAATTGATTGGCACGGGCCGCGGTTTGGCCGCGGCCAGAAAAAACGGCACCCTGCCGCTGCTGGAAAAACATCACGTTAACCTGAAACACGACTTATATTTTGCCGGGAAATTCCTTTATAAGCCGGGCCTGGCTAATTTGGCCAAGAAAAATCCCGCTTGGCAGTCGGTCATTAAAGACATAGAAGAAATAGAAAAATACTTAGGCCGCCCCTTAGGCTTTAAATACCTAAACGAACAGGAACACCAGCTGATTAGCGCTAAAATCCATAAACATTTGAACAATCACGCGCAATTTTCCAAATTAATCGAGCAAAGCGCGATGCTCAGGCACAGCATGGGATAATTATGGACAAAGCTAAAACGTATTTGACCGCGGACAAATGGGAGGACCCCCTGATTAATCCAGGCGGCCACGCGGCTGACGAACAAAGCCCCAGCGAAATAGAAGATAAACCGCCCGAGGATACTCGCAGTCCCAAACAGCGGACAAAAGATGAAGACTAGCAATAAAATTTGCCCAAACCCACTTTGGCTGGTCTGGGCTTTTTTGTAATTCATCATAAATGGGTTGGGCGGCGCGCGGAGAACTTTGCGCGCCGCCGAAGGACCGTTCATTTAACAGGCGGTGATTTTTTACCCGGGTCCTTAAACCTCGCGGGCGGTGGCAACTTGATCACGGCCCCGCAATTATCGCATTTCTCTTGCCCGTGGTATTGTTGATCCTTGCCGCAACTGCCGCAATTATAAACGTGAGTCGGCGTGGTCCACCTCATGCCTATGTCCTCCTCTTGCTTTGTTTCCGGTGCTACCCGCGACCACCTCTTGGCTTTACGTCACGGACACCAGCCGAAAACAAAAAAGCCCTTGCTTAGCAAGGGCTTTTGCAAAAAATAAAAACGCAAAAGTCAGCCCTTGCCAGGCAAAGGCATCATCATATTTTGGCTCAAAAACGCTAGGTTAAACTTCATAATTACTTGGTGGTCATTTTTAAATGTATTGGCTGGAACATTAACACAAACGTTTCGCTATCACTTTTTGGCCGATGCCAAGTGTTTTTAGGAATAAGCATAACCTCGCCGCTGTTGAGCACCACCTTAGGCTGATCCTTAAATTCCAGAGTTAACTTGCCCTTAAAGACAAAACACAGCTCGTCGGCATCGTCGTGCTTGTGCCAATGATACTCGCCTTTAGCGCAACTTAAGCGCAGCGCGTGATTGTTAATAAAAGCCAAATCCCGGGAAGTCCACGGCCGTCCCTTAAGCCTTTCGCACTCGTCACGAATATTGGAAACGTGTGTAGCCATAAAAGATAAAAACATAAACGGCCCTTGCTATTTGGCAAGAGCCGGAGGTTTATCAAATCCAAGCAAAATCAAACCCGGTCACCTTGCCAAAGGCGCCCCATTCTCATAGTAGTGTTGATATTGCGGTTATTCATTCCATCTTCATGGTATCGGCTAAAAACCGCATTGTCAAACAACTTATCCACTTTAATTTGCCTCGATCTTACGGCCTGTCGTGCGCCAAAAACATGTTATAATCCCTTTATGGACCTCCTAGTTGTGGGCAGTGTCGCCTTTGATGACATCCAAACACCCTTCGGACAAGCCAAGCGGGCACTGGGCGGCAGCGCCTCGTATTTTAGTTTGGCCGCCTCGTTTTTTGCGCGCCCGAGCCTGGTAGCCGTGGTGGGTGACGATTTTACCCAAACAAACCTGCGGGTGCTTCTGGCGCACGGCGTTGACGTATCGGGACTGCAGCGCGCCAAAGGAAAAACTTTCGCCTGGGGTGGGAAGTACAGTTTTGACCTCAACAACCGCCAAACGTTATTTACCCGCCTGGGCGTATTCGAAAATTTTTCGCCTAAATTACCACGGACGCACAAAAGCGCCAACTATTTATTTTTGGGCAATATTCACCCTCGGCTGCAGCTGGACGTACTGCACCAAATGACTAAGCCAAAACTTGTCGGGCTCGATACCATGAATTTTTGGATGGACAACGCGCCACGGGAATTAAAAATCGTGCTTAAATTGGTTGATTTGTTCGTAATTAACGATGGCGAAGCGCGGCAATTTACCAAACAGCACAATCTAGTTAAAGCCGCCCGACAAATTTTAGGCCTCATGGGCCATAAAAAACGTACGCAACCGACGCTAATAGTCAAACAAGGTGAGTACGGGCTATTAATGTTCCGCCAAAACCAGACTTTCCATTTGCCGGGGTTCCCGATTGAAGACGTTATAGATCCAACCGGTGCCGGCGACAGCTTTGCCGGCGGGCTCATGGGCTACCTAGCCAAAACCAACGATCACGGCTGGGAAAACCTGAAACGCGCCTGCGTAGCCGGCTCCGCCTTGGCTAGCTTTTGCGTGGAAAAGCTCGGCACCCAGCGCCTGCAACAAATCAAGCCAACCCACATTAAGCGCCGCCTAGCCGATTTTAAGCGCCTGACGCATTTTGAAGCCTAAAAAACCCGCTCTATAATGAGCGGGTTTTAAAATCACTGGTTATTCGTACGCTGCCAAACATCCGCCGAGCCCGGGCTAAAGTTAAACTGCCTGCCGCCGACCCGGCCGCGCACCGGGATGCTAAAAAACCACAAAAATAAAAACGCTAAAACCGCCAGCATCAAGACCGCGCTAATAAGGCGCGCAAACCAACCGCCGCGCGAAAGCACGGATAAACCGACAAAAATAATCAAGACCGGCCAAGCGTGGTTTAAAAAGGCCCGCCAGTCCATCCCGGGCGTCAAGCCTAATGATTGGGCCAAAAACATTGCCCCGACCAAAATAATCAGCAGCCCCCAAAAAATTTGGGAGAACCAGTCGCCGCCGCGCCGCCGCAAAAAATGGTTATGAAGTTCGTTGAATTTTTGGGCCTGCTGCTGTTCTGGCGTCGGCTGTTTTGATTCTTGGTTAAGCTCAGTCATAAAAATGATTTTTAAATTTTCAACGATGCCCGCCGCGGGACAGGACGGAGATGCCGATTAAAATTAGCGCCACCGGCCAGAGCACGCTCCAGCGGACCCACTGCTGCGGGAACATTACGTTAATCAAGGCCATCACGCCAATAACCACAATAATCACGCCAAACCACATGCGCCGAGCGTCGCGCGTTTTTTGCCAATCCTGGCCCCTAACCTCGGCGGCCCAATGCTGCGCGCTGGCGCGGACATCGGCCACAAAATCGTGAAATTGCTCGCCGGGGTTAATCGGCCCGCTGCTCTGGCCGGTCCAAGGCTGTTTGGGAATAATAATGGCTAAAATCAAATACAACCAAAAGCCGCTGCCTCCCGCGAACAGCAGCGCCAAAAAAATGACGCGGAAAATCAGCGAATCCATGTTAAAGTATTCACCCAAGCCCCCGCAAACGCCGGCAATGACTTTATCGGTTCGGCTGCGATAAAGTTTTTTTGGTTGGTCCATAGTCAATGTTTTAAATTTTTACTGCCAAAACGCAAAATCTGCCCCATAACACTAATTCGCATTTTAGCTGCCTTTATTATACCACTTTTCCACCGCCTGATGAATACCAAGGTTGACTAATCGACCAAAAATACGTACAATATGCAAAGCGTCCAGGAGGGCGCTGCCTTGACATCAGGAAATTTAAGGGGAAATCGGAGCCGGACAAAGCTCCGACCCGACATGTTCGAAGACGACCCGTCGACGGGCGCGGCCGAAAAAGAAGCTGGCGGAGAATCAACTCTCCGCCGAACCCGCGACGGCAACAATTGGCGGTCAAAGGAGGAGGAGGAGGAATCCGGTGACTCCAACTAGCGCCGGCAAGCTTGCCGCCATGGTCTCGACCACACCCCGCAGCAGGGCTGAGCTTACGGCCACCATGGCCAAGGCCGGCTTTTGCCGGGTAGCGGACGTTGTGACGCCCATCACGGGCCGGCGCATACCGGCCTTCGAGTCGGCGAAACCGGCCCCCTCGGCCGAACCCGACAGCCGCAAAAAAGGCTGGCTCGCCTAATTTTCGCCAGGCAAGCGCCTGGCAAAACCGCGCCGGAAGGTACGTATCTGATCAGGCGCACCTGCCGGTAAAACGTCAACCCGGCGGCGGCAGGCAAAGGACACACTCCCAAGCCTCCCGCCGCCACATTATTTTTGTGGAAAACTTTAAAAAACCCAGTAAAAAAGACATTTGACAGCGTCTTTAAATTTGTTAGTATGATAAAGTAAAATCGAATATCAGAGTTAAAAAAAACACCCTACCGACTCCATGGGAGCATTCCGTCCAAAAGGTGTTTTTTCGTTTTTTTCCTCACAATCATTAACTTGCCAATCATCTTTTAGATGGTTGCCATAATTAAACTCCCCGCCGAAAACTGGCGGAGAAAGGCGAAAATGCCAAGCAAAAAAATTATGGCCGAATACATTTGGATCGATGGGCGCAAACCCACGGCCAAGCTTCGGTCAAAGACTAAAATCATAAACGGGCCAATCGATCGGCTCGACGAAATCCCCTACTGGGGTTTTGACGGCAGCAGCACGGAACAGGCCGAAGGCCATTTTTCCGATTGCATGCTAAAACCGGTAAGTTTTTTCCGCGACCCGATTAACAAAGACCCACATATTTTAGTAATGTGCGAGGTGCTTAACCCCGACGGCACGCCGCACCCCAGCAACACGCGCCACGTCCTGGAAAAAGCGGCCATGAAGTTTCGCGAGCACGAGCCGCTGTTCGGCATTGAGCAGGAGTACACGTTATACGATAAAGAATGGCCCTTGGGCTGGCCGGAAAACGGTTTTCCCCATCCGCAGGGCCGCTATTATTGCGGCGTGGGCAACGACGAGGTTCACGGCCGGCCGCTGGTGGAAGCCCACCTTAAAGCCTGCCTGGAAGCAGGCTTAATGGTCAGCGGCATTAACGCCGAAGTCATGCCCGCGCAGTGGGAATTCCAGGTTGGCGCCCTGTCGCCTTTGGAACTTTCCGACCAGCTCTGGGTGGCCCGCTGGCTGTTGTACCGCATTGGTGAGGAACACGGCGCTTACGCCAAGCTTGACCCCAAACCCATGCCAGGTGACTGGAACGGCGCCGGCGGCCATACTAACTATTCCACCAAATCCATGCGCAGCGAGGGCGGGATTGAGGTAATAAAAAAGGCCTGCGAGGCCCTGGGTAAATTCCATAAAGAACACATGCGCGTTTACGGCGCGGACAACGATAAACGCCTAACCGGCAAGCACGAAACCTGCAGCATCTACCAGTTCCGCTACGGCATTTCCGACCGTGGCGCGAGCATCCGCATCCCCATGGCCACGGCCAACTCGGGCAAAGGCTACATGGAAGACCGCCGGCCGGCCGCCAATTTGGACCCGTACCAAATCTGCACCGCGCTGATTGAGACCACTTGCGGCGAAGGTTTTAATCCCGACAAATACGACTGGGGTAATTTTGTCTGGGATGACCGCAAAACCGTGGAGGTTCAAGCGCCGACTAAATAAAAACCGATTTTACCCAATACACTGCACTAGTACAATAAACAAAAAAGGCAGGAAGTACGGACCGCTGTCCAATACCCCTGCCTTTTTTCGCTTTGCGCGGGACAATGAATTGCCCCGGCCTCGCCGGATCCGTCAGATCTTCATGTGCTCGGTTTCACCCGTCCCGTTAACATGAGCCGCGTGGGTAACGCTGCCCTCTGCCGTCGGAAACGAGCGATAGTCGCCAAACCGGACCAAGTCAGACGCCATCTGTCCGGCCGCGGGACCATGCATGATCCCGTGTCCGGAAAAACCGCAGGCGTGCACGACATTGCACCAGCGCGGATCGTAAGTGATGTACGGGTTGTGGCTGCGGGTGGTTTCGTAAAACCCTCCGCTCACGCGATCGTGAAAGCTCAACCCCTCAACGAACGGCGCGAACGACTTTAGCGTCTCGGCCACGGCGAGAAAACCGTCGCCGCAAACCAGAAAGTCGGGCTCCACGTAATTTTGGCGGTGGTCTTCGAAGTCCGGTTCGGGCTGTACTTGGTGCTCACAGCCGATGGTAAAACTGTGCGGCTGCGACCCGGGATTCGGCCGAATGTAGGGGGTGTGTCCGTTGCTGCCACAGCAAACGATCATCGGCACGCCGGTGAACGTTTCCTGGGTAAAACCGCCGTTCCCGGAGTGCATTTCTGCGCTCCAGAGATAGCGCTTCTCAGGCGATACGGCCAGCTCGACGCCGAGCAGCCTGCCGATGTGATGAGACCAGGCCCCGGAACAGTTGAGAACGTAGTCGCTTTTGAAATGGCCGAGATCACAAACAACGGTCGTGACGCGGTCACCCTCGGTTTCAAAACCGACAACCTTGGTCTCCGTCATGATATGAACGCCTTTGGCCGCCAGGTAATCTTTCAGCCCGGTAATGATGCTGCCGGGATCAAGATACCCGTCGGTCGGGCAAAATGTCGCCCCGACCAAGCCTTCGGTGCTCACGTAAGGGAACTCTTTGGCAACGTCTGTGGGCGAAAGCACCCGGACGCTTCTGAGTCCCCAGTCGAGCTGGTTGGCGTATGCGGCCACAGCCTGCTCCCATCGCCGTTCATCACGGTGAAGGAACAGGTAGCCTTTCTGCCAAAACAGCTTCATGGTTTCGCCGGTCAAGCGGCCGAAGTTACGGTAGAACTGCTCACCGTAAATCGACATCTCAACGTTGTGCCGGACCGCAAATTGCTGCCGGAAGCAGGCGGCACTCCGCGTGGAGGTTCCGAACGGGTTTGGAATATGCCGACCCTTCTCGAGGACCGTGATGTGTGCCTCGGGAAGAGCCTGGCGCAAGTGAAACGCCGACATCAAGCCAATAATGCCACCACCGATAATAGTGACACTCGGCCTGGCCGGCACCTGCGGAATTCGGCTCATGTGATCCTCTTGTGTTACCCCTCCATTTGATAGAGAGGAAATGTAAAGAGCCAGACTCGACTCTACTTAAAAATAAGAATATAGGAAACTCCGCATCTTTGCAAGCATTATTTAAAAACACCAGCCGTAAGGCTGGTGTTTTTAAAATCCTAAATTAACGCCTGATTTGCCCTTGCCCAAGCACCACCCACTTGTAAGACGTCAGCGCCTCAAGACCCATGGGGCCACGGGCATGAAGCTTTTGCGTACTAATGCCGACTTCCGCACCCATGCCAAATTCTGCCCCGTCAGTAAAACGCGTGGAAGCGTTATGGTAGACCGCAGCCGCGTCGACTTGTCGCAAAAACATGGAAGCATGCTTTTGACTGTCAGTTAAAATCGCCTCGCTATGCCCTGAGGTATGACCTTTTACAAACTCCAGGCCTTCGGTAAAAGTTTTGACTGTTTTTATGGACATCTTCAGCGACAAAAATTCTAAGCCAAAATGCTCTAATCTGGCCGGCCGCAACAAATCCGCGGGATAAATATTTTTTAGTTCGCGGTAAGCCGCGCTGTCCGCAAAAATTTCCACCCGCCATTCCGCCAGCGACGCGGCCAGCGCCGGCAACAACCCTTTTGACATTTGCCGCGTGACTACAAGCGTGTCCAAGGAATTGCAAACCGCCGGCGCGGTAGTTTTGGCGTTAACAATAATCTCAACGGATTTTTTCACATTATAATCGTCGGCAAAAACATGGCAAACGCCGGCGCCGGTCTCAATCACCGGCAGGCGCGAATTTTGGCGCACCCACTGGATCAAATTGTTGCTGCCACGCGGGATTAGCACGTCCACCAAACCGCGCGCGCCGAGCAACGACGTTTTCCAGTCGGACTTTGGGTCTATCAGCAACACCGCGTCTTGGGGCAAGCGATGTTTTTTTAACGCCCGATGGAACATTGAAACAATAATTTTATTTGAATGGTAAGCCTCTTTGCCGCCCTTCAGCGCCACCGCGTTGCCGGTCTTAAGCGCCAAAACCGCCAAATCAGCCGTCACGTTCGGACGCGACTCGTAAATCACGCCAACCACACCCAGCGGCACGGAAATTTTTTGGATTCGCAAGCCGTTAGGACGGTTGCGGGTTTCCAAAACCCTAGTTAGTGGGTCCGGCAACGCCGCGACCTGATGAATGGCGGAAACTATACCTGAAATTTTCTTGGCGGTCAGCGTTAGGCGGTCACGGACAGATTGCTCGCCCAAAAAGGCCCGGACATCCCGCGCGTTAGCCGCCAAGATCCGTTTTTGGTTTTGCTGAATTAAAGCGGCAACATCGCGCAGCAGCTTGTTCCGCGCCGCGGCCGACAACTCCGCCAGCTTATAACTGGCCTGTTTGGCGGCGGACAAGTGACGAGTAATCTCCGTATTCATAAAACTATTTGCTTAACTCTTCCGCCCGCCTATGGGCGGCTGTCACGGCTTGATTAACAATCGTAAAAAATTTGCGCTTTTGGAAAACTTTCAAAGCCGCGTCGGTCGTGCCTTTTTTAGAACGAACTTTGGCGATTAAAGCCTGATAGTCTCCCTCGCCCTGCAATTCGGCCGCGGCCGCCATCGTTTTGCTCACGAGCAACAAACTCTGCTTCTGACTTAAGCCCAACCTTCGCGCGGCCTTACCCAAGCTTTCGGCAAAATAGAAAAAGTAGGCCGGGCCGCTACCCGAGATCGCGGTCACCGCGTCAATTAATTTTTCATCGCCAACCTCAAAATTTTCGCTTACCGCGTTCAAAAATTTTTGCGCTAACCGTTTTTCAGCCGCCAGTAATCCCGCACTTTTCCACGCTGCAATGCCTTGGCCAACGCTCAGGCCCAAGTTTGGCATAACGCGCACAATTTTGCCGTGTCTAAACAGCCGTTTAAGTTTATTTATTTTCAACCCGGCCGCAATAGAAACAACCACCGCCCCATCGCGGATTTTGCCCCTAACCTGCCCGGCCAGAACCGGAACGTCTTGCGGCTTAACGGCAATAATCACAACATCCGCTCGCGCCAACGTACGAAAATCAGCGTCAAAACTCACCCCGCTGGCAGCAACTTTGCTTTTATCGGAAACAATAATTTTAGCCGAAAACCGATTAGCGAGCAGAGCCTTGGCGATAGCTTGGCCCATATTGCCAAATCCCAAAATATTAACTTGCATACCTTTGGCCTTAATGTTTACTACGTGCTATTTCTTGCCTCCCTACTCAACCATAATCATGTAATCACGATGAACCACTTCTTTGTCTAAAGTTTTGCTCTTGCCCAAAGCTTTGCGCAAATTCATGGCAGTTTGAATCTCGCCGCTGCCGTAATTGCTGCGGCCGTAAGCGATGGCCAAGCCATTCTTACCCACAATCTCAACCACTTCTCCTTTGTCAAAAATTCCGCGCGTGGAAATAATCCCCGGCAAAAGCAAGCTTTTAAAATTACCCAGCGCCGCCGCGGCGCCGTCGTCTACGACCAGCTGGCCAAAACCCTTGGCCGCCATGAGCCAACGTTTTTGCTCGCTCATGTCTTTGCCCGATTTAGCCAAAAATCTGGTACCGGGGTGGTTTTTTTGCAGCGCCTGCTTAAGCAAGCCAGGTTGCCGACCGTCAACGATAAATGTTTCAATACCCGCGGCCGCGGC
>JAGWQI010000009.1 GCA_028870105.1 Patescibacteria group bacterium | reverse complement strand
AGGGTTTGGCACCTCGATGTCGGCTCATCACATCCTGGGGGTGAAGAAGCTCCCAAGGGTTAGGCTGTTCGCCTATTAAAGTGGTACGCGAGCTGGGTTCAAAACGTCGTGAGACAGTTTGGTCCTTATCTGCTGTGGGTGTACGAAACTTGAGTGGGCGCATCCCTAGTACGAGAGGACCGGGATGCATTGACCTCTGGTGTACCCGTTGTCCTGTCTAGGGCATGGCGGGGTAGCTAGGTCGAGTTAGGATAAGCGCTGAATGCATATAAGCGTGAAGCCGTCCACAAAACTAGGTTTCGTTGCCACCTTCGGGTGGCAAGAGGTTCGGGGAAGACTACCCCGTATTTTAATCAAAAGTTTTTTGATGAAGTAGCAATACGGATTCAAAGAGCCGTAGATTTTATAGGTTGCAGGTGTAAGGCTGGTAACAGCTTCAGCCGAGCAATACTAATCAACCAAAAGTTTTAATCTTTTTTCCTTTTCGCGTCAAGCGGCAAAGGACACGTTGACTAGCAATTTGTGATAAGGTATAATCGTGAGAGATTTACTAATCACCAGTTAGTTTTAACAATGATCAAATCTACCCTCAGAGTGATATTGGCCGCTTTAATGGTCATCATAGTCATTGGGCTGTTCTTCGTTCTTTCTAATCATTTGGTGTTTGCCTTAAAATCCTAAGTTAAGTGCCCCCTGGAAATTTGTCAATCAATAATCTCTTAATTAACAAATTTCCAGGGTGACATTTACGGCCGGGTCCGACCTGATCCCATCCCGAACTCAGAAGTCAAAACGGTTCGTGCCGATGATAGTCATACGCATGTATGTGCGAAAGTAGGTAGTTGCCCGCTTATCAAAAACCTCCCGTCATGGGGAGGTTTTTGTATTGAGATGATACAAATTTTGATATTGCAAAAATTTATTGAATATGCTATAATTATATAAATAAGCGTTTCGACTTCTTAGAGAAATAAAATTTCAAAATAGTCAGGGTCATATCATCAAGAAGCTCCCGAGGCTCGGCTTTGGGGTTTTTAAATTAAGCATTAGCTCATAAGCCATGACTAAACACTACATAAAATCTAAAGTGCTTGTGGTTTTAATTTTGTCCGGATTTTTTTCCGGCCAATCAGCTAGCGCTCTAACTTACCAGCAGGTCTGGGATTACGGGCACACTGGGCAAGTTTTAGGCGCCACCGAATATGTCAGTAACGGGGATTTTGAACAGTTGGATGCCACCGGTAAGCCAGTGTCGTGGACGTTAACGACCGCAGCTTTTAGCGCTGTCAGCAGCACCAGTCATAGTGGCAGCCACAGTTTGCAGCTGCTTAATGCCAATCAGGTACTTTACGCCGATTATGCCAATTCCGCCAGTTTTACTTTAAACCCCGGCGATTATACTTTTAGCTTTTGGCTTAAGACACAAAATTTGATTAATGCCAGCGGAACCTTAAGCGGCATTCGCGGTACGGTGGCCGGCGCTTACACCAATGTTTACAGCGGCACCCAAGACTGGACGTTTGTGCAAAAGAATTTTACTGTCGCCAGTGCTGGCAGTTATAATGTGAGTTTTGGGTCATACGCTGAACCTGGCGGCACCGCTTGGGTCGATCAAGTCTCCGTTACGGAAGCTACTGCGCCGGCGGCCGATACGACACCGCCGGTAGCGAGTGTGACCTCGCCTGCTAATGGGGCCACAGTTAGCGGCAGTATTAGCTTGATCGCCACCGCGACAGACAATGTCGGTGTGGCCGGGGTGCAGTTTAAGGTTGACGGTGTAAATGTGGGAGCGGAAGATACTTCTTCTCCATACGGTTCAACTTGGGATACAACCACTGCCACTAACGGTACACATTTAATTACTGCCACGGCCCGGGATGCGGCCGGAAACCTAGGCGTTTCCTCGGCAGTTTCAGTGACAGTCAATAATCAAACCAGTACGCCGACGCCTACCTCTACGCCACCTGTAGTTTCTGGTCCGCAGTGTTCCGACGGTATTGATAACAATATGGATGGTAAAATCGATTATCCTAACGATCCTGGTTGTAGTAGCCCTAACGGTACCGAGGAATTTTCGGCACCGACGCCGCCCATCCCGGTCAATGGTTTGGTTTCGGGCGGACTGCTATATTATCCCGTTAGGTCACTTAGCCCGAATTTGCTGCTAAATAGCGGGTTTGAAAGTTTGGACGCCAACTCAAGGCCGGTATCATGGGGCAACGCGACTTGGGGGGATCCCGGCTTTAGCATTGACAGTACTGTGTCGCATAGCGGCACCAATAGCCTAAAACTTCATGATGCCAACTTAACTCCTTATGCCGATTCTTTGGGTCAGAATATTGCGGTGCACAAGGGCGGCAGTTATTACATTGGCGGCTGGATTAAATTAGACAGCATGGCGGCTACTAGCGGTTCAGGAGTCAGAATTTGTTTGTCTTCGCCGTATGGCAGCAATTTGGGCGGCGGCTGTACGAGTCTTCTTAAAGGGACCAGCGATTGGCAATATGTAGAGTTAAAGGATATCGCTTTTTCCGGTGACACCACGGCCACATTTTCTTTTTCGGCTTATGGTAATTCTGACGGCACCGCCTGGTTTGACGACGGAATCGTCCAGGAACAATACAAGCCGCCAGTAGACGTGTTTATGCTTTATCCGAATTACCGCGGGTATTTATTTGATGACCAGTCGCAATTTTTAAAATTTGACGTGCAAGTTAATCCGCCGGTCGGTACTGCTTTGTTTGATTGGAGCGTGAAGGCGGTAGTGACCGACGAAAGCAGTCACGTGCAGATTTTATCGCAAAATTTTTCATCTTCGGCCGATTTTACCGCGACGCTTAATCCAGCCGGCATGGTAAATGGGCACACCTATTTAGTTCGTTTTGAATTGCTGAATAGTTCGGGAAATTCGGTCTACGAATTCCCGCCTTATCGCGTGGTCAAGGTGGCCGGGTCTGCCAGGGCTTCCATGCCGATTTCGGCCAATGAAAATAATCAAATTTTATTCAACGGGACATCGAAGTTCTTAATTGGTGCGTATGATTCCGGTTTAGGGTATACGACCTCGGAAAGCTCTTGGGAAAACACCCTATTCTCTGCTACAGGCTCACGGCGGCTGGGAGATGTCCCCATCAATTTTTATCTAAACTATTGGTATGGAAGTACTCCGGCTAATGCCATACAGGCTTTGGTCAATGTGCTGAAGAACCATGGGATCCGCTATATTCAGACTGACAATTGCAGCGGATCGTCTGGCCAGTTTGGCGGGTTCCCCTCAGACACAGATAACAGTTATTTGTCAGGATTAGCGGGTATTAGCGATTTGGGCGGTTGGTATGTGGCGGACGAGTGTACTCCCGATCTGGCTGCGGGCTCGCTGGATAGGGTCAGACGGCTGAACACGTATAAGCCAGATGGCGTAAATCTTGTGGTTGAAAATGCTCCCGCCTCTTTGTTTTATTGGCGCGATATCGCTGACTTAATGGCCATGGATCCATACCCGATGTACGGGACTGAGCCGGCTGGAGGTTATCCGTTCTCCATGGTTGCCGACTGGACCAGGGCAGCGAAATCGGCAACCCAAGATGTCAGACCAGTTGTCGCGGTTTTGCAGTATTTTAAATTTACTTCAACCTCCCGTTGGCCGATTCAGAGTGAGATCCGCAACATGTCATATATGGCCATTGCCAATGGCGCCAACGGGGTAATGTATTGGAGTTTGGGCGCCGGGGCTTTGGCCTACATTTGCGACGGTTCAGATGCCTACCATTCTCCTAGCGGCAGCACCTCTTGGTGCCAAGCCAAGGTGGATGAAATGAGTTATCTCAAGGCTGTGGTGCAGGAGCTGGATTCCCTGCAGCCAGCTCTTTCCAGCTTGGACCGTAACGATTTGCTGGCTAGTAATTCCAATTCTAATATTACCACCCGCGTCAAATATGCCAACGGTAAAGGGTACTTGATTGCCTCTAACTACGCCAATTCTACTACCACCTCCACCTTTACCTGGAACAGCGTTCCGACTTTAGTGAACGTTTACAACGAATCCCGCAGCCTGACGTTGACCGGAGCCAGTTTTACCGACGCTTTTGGCCCTAACCAGGCTCATGTTTACGAAATCAGCACCGGCGCGGTTCCTGCTCCGGCTATCAACAGTTTCACTGCTGCCCCGGCCAGCGTCGCCTTGGGTAATTCCGCCACCCTGTCCTGGTCAGTATCTGGCGCTTCTTCTCTAAGCCTAGATCAAGGCATCGGCGCGGTCACCGGTTCCTCAAAGGTTGTCACTCCGGCCACTACCACCACGTATACTTTAACCGCCACTAACGCTTCCGGCCAGGCGACCAAGACCGTTACCGTTACGGTTACTCCGCCTCAGGCCCCGGTCATTTCCAATTTGGTGGGCAGCAATACCACGGCCACCACCACCCAATTATCCTGGGTGACCGACCATGCCGCCAATACCCAGGTGGAGTATGGGTTAACCGCTGCTTATGGCTCATCCACACCTGTCACAAACACCAGTCCGATGACCTTAACCCACACTGTGACCTTAAGCAACCTGACGCCATCTTCGACTTATCATTTTCGCGCCAAGAGCCAGGATGCCAACAACCTGTTGGCCACCACCGCGGATTTTACCTTTACCACCTTAAGCCTTGGCGCGGCCAGTTCGACGGTGCCGGATACGATTCCGACCACGCCTACTTCCCCTCTTACTCCTCCCTCGGGCGGGACTTCGCCTAGCACTAACCCCTCCAGTGCCTCAGGCGGCGGAGGCGGTGGTTCCCCGGTAGTTGTCGTGTATATCCCGCCTGTAGCCACATCAACGCCAAACAGCGAAGTTAATCCCGGCATTTTGCGCCTAGTCAATTACAACGGCACTTTTTATCTTATCGAAAACGGCAGGCGCAAAGGGGTCACGAGTTCGGGACTCTTGTATTCCTACGGGTTTGAGTTTAAAGATGCCTCAGCTGCTTCCAACGCTGATATGGCCTTGCCAGAGGACTCCCTGCTGTTGCCCGGGGATGGGGCGTTGGTCAAATCTAAGGAAGACCCCACGGTCTGGCTGATTTCCGGTGGCCAGCGTTATGGCTTTGTCAGTGAGTCCGTATTTAAGGCTTTAGGTTTTAAGTTTAGTTCTGTCCTCCTAGTTACCAATCCTGAGTTGCAGGCTTTGCCTAAAGCTTCCAACCTGGCCGATTCCGGTGCCGCCCACTTGCCCGGCCTGGACATTAACAAAAACGGGACCATATACTGGATTGGGGACGATAATCAGCTGCATGGTTATCCCTCCTTGCCAATCTACAATTCTTGGCACCTAGACGGCGACTTTACCAAGGTGGTCCCGGCTAACAGCGCGGATTTGAGCCTGCCGGTGGGGGCGGAAGTTTCTGGACGTTCATTGGCTTTTTAAAACCGACCGGAGTCTGGTATAATGTAGGCACTAATTAATGCTGGTTTATGGTAGGGAATCTAAATCTGCGTAATTGGTTCGGCCTGTTGTTTGTGGCGGTATTTGTAATTTGCGGCCTCTATGTTTACCGTGGGGAAGGCGCTGAAGAAAAGATCAAGCGCTTGCTGTTGGTAGTTATAGCTTGGACTCTTGTGTATTTTTTGTTCCGGTATTTTTCGATTTTAAGCACTTGATTGCCGCCGCAAAACGGTAAACGTAATTCGGTTTTAACTTGCCATGTTAACCGCGTTTTTGCTTTTCATGTTGTTGTTTTCCTGGCTGGCTCTATTTGTGATATTGAGCGCTTTTATTGGTTTTATTTTGACTCGAGTCCCATTTGTCCCTACCACGGCGGCAGATGTTGAATTCATAGTAAAGAAGTTGGGGATCAAGGATAACGCTGTTTTTTATGATCTCGGCAGCGGTGATGGCAGGGTGGCATTTTTGGTGGAAGAGCTGTCGGGGGCTAAGGTTGTGGGTTATGAGTTAACTTGGTGGACGCATTTGCTCGCCAAAATAAAAAAAGTGTTTAGGCGGTCAAAGGCACGGTTTTATAATCAAAATTTTTTTAAACACGGCTGGCAAGAGGCTGACTATGTTTACGGGTATCTTTACCCCCCGCTGATGTCGCGGATAGAGGAGAAATTTTTGGCTGATTGCCGCCCGGGAAGTATAGCAATTATTCGCGATTTCCCCTTTCCTAATCTTAAGCCCCAAGACGTTTATTTCATGCCAAAAAAACACGAAATTTACATCTATAGAAAAGTGTAGAAATATAATAAATAAAATATTTAAATAATAAGGCTTAAATAAGCCTTATTATTGTTTATACAAAAAATTGTAGAAAAATTCTTGACAAATAGGCTTTTCCCGAGTAATATAGGTTATATGCAAATTCAAGCGATATTAAAGAATTTTGGCTTGTCGGAGAAAGAGGCTTTCGTATATCTGGCCTTGGTCGAACTGGGGCCGTCCTCAGTCCGGGAAATCTCGGCGAAATCCAAGGTTAATCGCGGCACAACTTATGATATTTTAAAGGCCTTGATTGCACAGGGAATAGTTTCTTATTACAATAAGGAATCCAAGCAATACTTTATGGCCGAAGAGCCGGAGAAATTGCTTAGCGCTATTGACCAGAAAAAGGACGATCTCAATGAAGTGCGGGCGAGTATCCAGGAAAACTTGCCGCTAATTAAAACGTTGTTCGAAAAACAAGGCGGCAAGCCAATGGTTAAATTTTATGAGGGTAGCAAAGGCGTGAGGCAGATTTTTGAAGACGTGCTAGACGCGGTTGGTAAAACATCAAATAAGGTTTATTATTTGTACTCTTCAGCTACGCCGGAACATCGCAAGAACGTTTACGGCGCCATGCCAGATTTCAGCCAACGCCGCGTGGCAAAAAGAATAAGCGTTAAAATTATAAGTTTGGGCGAGGGCGGCAAACTGGCCGGGCTGGACGAGCGCAAACAGATGCCCGTGGGCCAGAAAGATTTAAAAGCCACCCACGAGATTATTTATGCCGGCAAGGTGGCCCATATTGGCATTGATAGCAATGGGGAACCGGTTGGAGTCGTTATTCAGAACGAAGAAATTTATAGCATGCAAAAATTGATTTTTGAGTTTAATTGGGGGAAATTAAGCGAATAGGAAATAGCGATTAGCGAAAAGTATGAAGACAATAGTTTTCAAAATTGTTATTTCCCATTCGCTAATCACTATTTACTAATCACTCACTTTATGTGCGGAATTGTTGGATACATTGGAAATAAACAAGCTTTGCCTATTCTTTTGCAGGGATTGCGCGATTTAGAATACCGCGGCTACGACAGCGCCGGGGTAGCCGTGCTCGATAACGGTAAAATCACTAGATATCGGGAAGTTGGCAAAGTTGATATGCTGGCAAAAAAAATCGGCACAAAGAGCATGCCGGGAAATATCGGTATTGCCCACACCCGCTGGGCGACGCATGGTGGGGTAACTGAATTCAATGCCCATCCGCATCTCGTGGGGCAAAATCCTCCCGTTGGGAAAGGGGTGTTAAGCGTAGTTCACAACGGGATTATAGAGAACTATCGGGAATTGAAAAAGAAACTTAAGGATCAAAATTTTGAATCGGAAACCGACACAGAAATTTTGGCTAAGTGGATTTATGAACGTTATGATGGCAACTTAGCCAAGGCGGTGCGCGAAGCCCTGCTTGACGTCCGGGGGACGTACGGCCTGGTGGTTATGCACGCTGATCACCCGCATCAATTAATTGCCGCCCGGTTAGGCAGTCCGCTGGTCATCGGTATTTCCGATGGCGAATACTATATAGCCTCCGATGTCACGCCCATGCTGCCCTATACCAAGCAGGTGACGTTTTTAGATGACGGTGAGGTGGCGAGCATTAACGGCGATGGTTTGAAAATCGTGAATTTGCGCGACGAGATTGTGAGCAAGCCCGTCACGCAGATTGATTGGGACCAGGAAAGAGCGCAAAAGGCCGGGTTTGAGCACTTTATGCTCAAGGAAATTTTTGACCAACCCACGGTGTTCGAAGATGCCGTTCGCGGCCGTTTAAACATGGCCGAAGGCACGGCCGTGCTTGGGGGGCTAAACATGTCGCCTGAGCAAATGCGGGAAGTCAAGCGCATAATAATTATTGCCGAAGGCACGGCCAGGCACGCGGGACTGGTGGCCAAATACGCGTTTGAGCGGCTGGCTAATTTGCCCACGGAAGTGGATTTTTCATCCGAGTTCCGTTACCGCGACCCGATTGTGGACAAACACACGCTGGTGTTCGTGATTTCGCAGTCCGGCGAGACCGCCGACACGTTAATGGCCGCCAGGGAAGCCAAGCGCAAGGGCGCGGTGGTGCGCGGTATTGTAAATGTTATTGGCTCAACCATTGCCCGGGAAACCAAAGCCGGCACTTACATTCACGCCGGGCCGGAATTGGCGGTGGCTTCCACCAAAGCCTACACAAACATGATTGCCGTTTTGCTGCTTTACGCGCTCCAATTTGGGAGGCTCAAACACACCTCTTTGGCCACCGGACAGCGCTTGTTGCAAGCGCTGCTGGAAATTCCGGAAAAAATGAATGTTGTTTTGAAGCAAAACGATAGCATTAAAAAAGTCGCGGGGCGTTACAAAGATTATCATGATATTTTATTTATTGGCCGCGGGGTAAATTATCCGGTGGCGTTGGAAGGCGCGCTTAAATCGGAAGAAATTACTTATTTGCACGCCGAAGGCTTGGCGGGTGGCTCCTTAAAGCACGGCCCGCTGGCGTTGGTAAGCAAAGACGTGCCCGTGGTGGCAATTTTGCCCAAAGATCAATTGTATGAAAAAATGAAAAGCAGTATTGCCGAAGTCCGCGCCCGCGGCGCCCGCACGCTGGTGATAGCGACGGCGGGCGACGACGAAGCTAAGGAAATAGCCGATGATATAATTTATGTGCCGGACACAATGGAACTGCTGGAGCCGCTACTTTACACCATTCCATTGCAATTATTTGCTTACCATATGGCCGTGGCGCTTGGCCGCGACGTCGACCGCCCTCGGAATTTAGCGAAAAGCGTGACGGTGGAATAACGCAAGAATGATGCTTGCAAGGAAAAATTATCGACTATATTAATGGGTCAATTTAGATCAGAAGACGAAGGAAGGTTTAGTGAGCAAGAAGCTCTACGGGACGCTAATAGGGTTAGATTTATTATGATATCTGCATTTCAGTCAGCAATGAAAGAAGCTCTTCGGGAACAAAATAACAGACTTCCGCAAATACTAAAGGATCGAAAGCGTATTTATCAGGAGGAGGGAAGAATTGTTGATGAAGGCGAAGAATTGATCGCTATTGGCGAAAAGTATTGGCCTGGGTTCAGGCGAATAAATGATAATTTGCATATTTTTCGACATTTTGATGAATATTTTACACTGGATGATTACAAATTCGCTTTTGATTATTTGCGTAATTTAGAAGAAGAAGGAAGAAAAAACTTTTTCAGCAAATTAAAATCTGAATTTGAAATGAAATACATTGATTTTATGAATCGACTAAATAATAAATAAGCAGTAGTTTCAGAATTTGTTTTATATGCAAGCTTTAGTATTTGACAAATCAAAAACTGACTGGGCCACCTCAAAAGGATTTGAACTCGTGAATATACCCGAGCCGACGTTAACAGCGGGCGATGGAGATAAAATCATCCTCAAAGTCGCCTATGCCGGCGTGTGCGGCACGGACCGCGGCATTTGGAACCGCCAAGCTTTTAAAGACGCGATTTTAAACAGCCTTGACGCGCAAATCCAGACTGGTGGCAATCCATATCGCATTATTGGCCATGAATTTTTTGGAGAGATTACGCAAGTCGGGTCAAAAGTCAAAGATTTGAACGTTGGCGATATGGTGGCCTGCGAATCGCACGTGGTCTGCAATCAGTGCTATCAGTGTTTGCATGGGCAAAAGAATGTTTGCACTAACGAAAAAATCTTAGGTATCAGCGTGGACGGCGGGTTTGCCGAGTACGCCAAGGTGCCGGCGCAGGTGGCTTGGAAAGTTGATTTAAACAAAATCCGGCCAGAGGTGGCGGTGCTGCATGAGCCGTTTGGCAACGCGGTACATGCGGCCAGCAAAGTCGACTTAAAAGGCAAAACTGTGGCGATTTTTGGCCTTGGGCCGATTGCCTCGTTTTTGGTGCTTATCGCGCGTGGCTTGGGCGCTAAAACAATCATTGGCGTTGAACCAAACGATAAGGCGATTGAAATGGGGAAAAAACTCGGCGTCGACGAGGTTATCAAAATCGCGCCTGGTAAAGATTATCATTCAGATAAATCAGTTATTCAAAAAATCATGCAATCAACAAACGGCCTTGGCGTGGATATTGCTTTTGAGATGGCCGGGTTTAATAACAGCGTCAATAACGCCATTGCCAGCGTCCGCCGCGGCGGGGAGGTTATCCTATTTGGGTTAAAGAACGGAGATTTTACATTTGAAGACTACAATAAACTTGTTATGAAAGGGATTACCATGCACTGCGTAGCCGGCCGCCAGATTTGGGGGACTTGGGAAATAACTAAAAAATTATTTGAGGATAAGCAAAACCAAGTGGCGGAAAAGTTGTGGTCGGTCTTGCTCGACAGCGGCAAAGGCACAATTTTGGATATTGGAAGTTATAGCAAAGAAAAATTTGAACAGATGCTGGCACAGCATCCAAAGTTTTTAATTAAATTTTAATTGGTTACGGATTACGGATAAATACAGATATACAAATATCTGAGATTCGTGTATCCGTATAAAATCAGTAATCAGTACATATTTATGTATCAAACCTATAAACAACAATTTGCCGATGAACTGCAAAATATAAAAGATAGCGGCATGTGGAAAGATGTGGGCGTGATCGAAGGCAAGCAGGGCGCGGAAATTAATATTTCGGGCAAAAGTTATTTAAATTTTTGCGCCAATAATTATTTGGGCTTGGCTGCCTCGGATTCCTTGGCAAAGGCCGCCGTGGAGGGCTTAAAAAAATATGGTTTTGGCGAGGCCAGCGTGCGTTTTATTGTGGGCACTTCCACGATCCACCGGGATTTAGAGCATGAAATTGCCAAGTTTTTTGGTACCGAGGACGCCATTACCTACACGTCCTGTTTTGACGCCAATACCGGTTTGTTCGAAACCGTCCTAAAGGAAGGCGACGCGGTGTTTAGCGACGAGTTAAACCACGCCTCCATAATCGACGGCATTCGGTTGTGCAAGGCCGAACGTTTCCGGTTTAAGAATAGTGACATGGCGGATCTCGAAGCTCAACTGAAAGAGGCATCATCCAGGCCAGAGAAACCGGAAAATCCATCAGCCGATGTAAAATATAAACCGCGGCGGATGCTGATTGCCACCGATGGCGTGTTTAGCATGGATGGGATTACGGCTAAGGTTTCTCAGATTTGCGACTTGGCGGAAAAATACGGCGCCTTAGTTATGGTTGATGATAGCCATGGCAGCGGCGTTTTAGGCGAACGCGGCCGCGGGTCGGTGGAGGGTTTAATGGACCGCGTGGATATTTTAACTTCCACGTTTGGCAAAGCTCTGGGTGGCGCGGGCGGCGGTTTTGCCGCCGGCCGCAGGGAGATTATCCAAGTGCTGCACCAGCGCAGCCGCACCACGCTGTTTAGCAATAGCCTGCCGCCCATGATCGCCGCTGCCGCGCTGTTCGTACTGAAAAATTTTGACAAAAATTTTATCAGTTTAAGAAAGCAGCTGGCCGATAATACCACGTATTTTAGGTCAGCCATGGAGAAATTGGGTTTTGCTCTGGGTGGTCCGCCAGCTGGCGGAGCAATACACGCTATTACTCCCGTTATGCTCGGCGAGGAAAAACTGGCCGTGGACATGGCCGCCAAATTATTTGAGGAAGGCATTTACGTGCGCGGCTTTACTTACCCGGTCGTGCCTAAAGGCAAGGCGAGGATTCGCGTGCAAATTTCCGCGGCGCACACCAAGGAGCAAATGGACAAAACAGTGGCGGCATTCGAGAAGGTCGGCAAGCAAATGGGGATCATCAAATGAAAAAGGTTGTAATCATTGGCGGCGGCACCGGTACGTTTACGTTGCTGAAAGGCCTTAAAAAATACCCGCTCAAGCTTTCGGTCATTGTGTCTTCGGCCGATGACGGCGGCAGTACCGGCCGCTTGCGCCGGGAGTGGGGCGTTTTTCCGCCCGGCGATATCCGCCAGTGCCTGGTGGGGTTGTCGGCGGCTAATCCGCGGGTTTTGGAGGCGTTTTCTTACCGTTTTAGCCAGGGTAAACTGGCCGGTCATGTGGCCGGGAACATCCTAATTGCCGCGCTGGAAAAAATTATTGGCGGCATTACGCCGGCCATTGAAATTTTGTCAAAGTGGCTTAAGGTTTCCGGCGAGGTGATTCCCGCGACCGTGCGGCCGACCACGCTGGTGGCCAAGTTTGAGAACGGCCGAGTGGTAATTGGTGAGCATAATATTGACGAGCCAAAAAAAAATCCCAGATCCCGAATTAAAAAATTAGTTCTGCGTCCGGCCTCGCGGGCTAACCCCAGAGCCTTGGCCGCCGTCGCCTCGGCCGATGCGATTGTTTTTGGTCCCGGCGATCTTTACACCAGCATCTTGCCCAGCTTGCTGCCCGGCGGGCTAACCGGCGCGATTAATAAATCCCCGGCTAAAAAAATCATGGTTACGAATATTATGACCAAACCAGGGCAAACTGACGGTTTTACGGCCGCGGATTTCGTTTCTGAGCTGAAAAAATATTTAGGTGCTAAAATAGATGTAGCCGCGCTCAACAGCCAGCGTCCGGATTCGAGGTCGGTTAAACAATACCGGCGGGCTTCGGCCGAACCGGTTTTGGCCGATGCTAATAAGCTCGCTAGTTTCGGAGTCAAGGTTGTGAGCAAGCCCATAATTTCTAAATTAAAAATAAAAAAATCGGCGGGCGACATTTTGCAACGAAGCTTGGTCCGTCACGACAGCCAAAAACTTGCTAAAATAATTTGGGAGCTAGTTTAATATGATAACTTTAAATTCGCAGACTAAAACAGATTCAATCGCGGTTAAGATTACGGCGCACGAAGACGGCCAACAAATTGGCCGCGTGTTCTTGTACGTGCTGCAAAATGATTTACACGACCGGCCGTTCGGTTTTCTGGAGGACTTATTCGTGGAAGAGGCGTTCCGCAAGCAAGGCGTGGGCAGCCGGCTAATCCAAGCGGCAATACTGGAGGCCAAGGCCCGCGGCTGCTATAAACTTATTGGCAACAGTCGGCAGTTTGCCGGCGCGGTCCATAAGTTTTACGAACGCTTGGGTTTTAAAAAGTGGGGGTTTGAGTTTCGGATGGATCTGTAATTATGCGCAATCAGTTTGTGATTTTAGCCGCGGGTAAAGGAACCAGAATGGGCAACCCCAAAGTGCCTAAAGTTTTGACCATGCTTAATAATAAGCCGCTCATCTTGTACGTACTGGACGAGATTGATAAAATCAGCCAGTTGGCTAAACCGGTGATTGTGGTGGGGTTCCACGCCGAAGAGGTAAAGGGCGTTTTAGGCCGTGATTACTATTATGCCTGGCAAGACAAGCAGTTGGGCACGGCCCATGCGCTACTTTGCGCCAAGTCCAAGGTCAAGGCTGAAAATATTTTGGTAGTCTACGGAGATATGCCGTTTATTAAGGCCGAAAGCTTGCGGGAGCTCATTAAACTGCATTTTTACAGCGGCGCTAAATTGAGCATGCTGACTGCGCAGGTAAAGCATTTTCGCGGCCGCCTGGCCGGCCTTAAGCATTATGGCCGCGTTATCCGCGACGTGCTGCATAACATTGTGGGCATTGTGGAATACAAAGACGCAAGCCAGCAGCAAAAAAATATTAGGGAAATCAACCCCGGCATTTACATGTTTAAGACCGCGTGGCTGTGGGATAACCTTAAGATGATTGGCAACCAGAACCGGCAAGGGGAATACTACCTTACCGACATTGTCGATGTGGCCATTAAACAGGGGGAGAAAGTGTCCTCGTTGATGGTCCCGCCCGAGGAGGTTATTGGCATTAATAGCCGTGAGGATTTGATCCAGGCAGAGAGAATCCTAAACCCAAAGCCTTAATTCAACAGTGGATATCATACTTTTGCCCTGTTAAATAAAAGGGTTTTTTTGTTTGACATATAAAGTATGATATTGTATGATAGTATCATACGGCCCAAGAGAAGGCAGATGTGGGAGCCGAAAGTAACACTTTCGACCCCGCCATCTGCCTTTTTGGGTCAAAGGGTTCTTTAAAAATGTGGTATCCCTTGGCGGCAAGTTTTAGGCCTTAAGGAGGTCTATAACTTGCCGCTTGCCCGACTTTCGGGAGAAACACGGGCAAGGGGTACCCTTAACCATAAGGGGGAAAAACAACGCGAGGAGAGGGAGATGTTTCAGGATATCGTGAAAATGCTGAGGCGGTTGGGTTGCTCTGGTCTGTGCAATTTCGGCATCGGCAGTCCCAGGGAGATGCCGCCACTGCTAGCGGTACTTAGGTTTGTGGTTGCGCTCTGCAACCCGTGGGGACACGGCTATGCCGAGCGGCAGGGCCGGTTTGGGACGCGGAAAGCCATCGCGCGCAACGTCCGTCTGACCTTGGGGTCCGTGCTCAATGAATCGCAGATCTTGCTGCTGGAAGGCAGTAAGCCCGCCATTCGTTACGTGCTGCAGGGTTTGGGTCTGGTCGGCAACGTGGTTTTGCCCATGCCGTTTTATCCGGGAAACTTGGATAGCGTGCTGGGCGCCGGCTGCAAACCGTACCATATCGCCATGCCCACGGTGGAGGAATTTATTTATAACCTGAAAACGGCGCTGATGGACGGGCTACGGCCGGTCGCGGTGGTCTTAAGTTTCGACAACCCGCGCTGGTTGCCGCGAAACAAGGACGATTATCAGTACCTTGTCGATTTGGCCCGGCGGTATCGGTTTGTGTTGGTCAGCGACGAGGCTTACCGGGATTTGGCCTTTGACGGCCAGGTCTCGAGCTTGATGCAGGTCCCCGGTTGGGAAAAGGTCGGTGTTTGCATCCAGACCGCTTCCAAACCGTTTTGCATGGCCGGCTGGAAGCTCGGCGCCGTGATTGCCAGTTCGGAGAATCTGCCCAAGATCTTGGCTGTCAAAGGCCGGGATAGCGAGGGCGGGTCACCGGCCGCGCAAAAGGCCTGGGCTACCGCGCTTTGGTGCACGCGGTATCCGCGGAATCTGGCTCGGAAGTACCATCGCCGGGCGCGCTTCACAGTGGAGAAACTGTATCATGTCGAAGGGGTGGAAGATTTGTTTATGCCGTTCGGCGGCATGTTCATTTACTTCCGCATCCGCGGCTGGAGTTCGGCCGAGTTCGCGGCTAGGTTCCAAGAACTGGGGTTCGAGGTTTCGCCCGGCGAACGCTTTGGCGAACCTAACCATATTCGCTGGTGTTTGAATCAGGAGAATTGGGTGACAAAGCGAGCTATTGCCGCCGCCGCCCGAATCCTTAAGGAGACGCCGCAGTTTGACGAAAATTGTGTGACTTCCTTGCGGTAATCAAGACGGGCGGGCAGCTGGACACCAAGCCAGCCCCCGCCCCGTTAATTTCACTTTTTATACAGCGTATGATATTATCATACAGGATGATTTTTTTAGTGTTCGGGCTTGTTGAGAACAAATTTAGTTTCTCCGCAGGGCCGAAGACTAAACTCATTTGCTTATGAATAGGGAGCGATTGACCATAACTTTAAGATCCGACTTGCTCAAGCAGTTGGATTCATTGATCGACGGCGAAAGGCTTAGAAACCGCAGTCACGCCATTGAGTATTTTTTGTCGCGCAATTTGGGCGCCAAAGCCGTTAAAGTGCTAATTTTAGCTGGCGGCAAACCGGTGTATTTTGACAGCGAAAAAAAGACCTTACCCAAAGCCATGGTGAAGATCGCGGGTAAGCCGCTATTGGAACAAACGCTGCTGCGCCTGAAGGCCTTTAAGCTGACCGATATTGTGATTTCCGTGGGCGAGGGCGGTAAAATTATTGAAGATTACTTTAAGGACGGCGCGCAGTTGGGCGTGAACATCCATTACATTGAGCAGGACGGCAAGTGCCAAGGCACGGCCCAGGCGCTGTACCAGGCCAAAGATTTGCTGCGCGGCGAGCATTTTTTGCTGCTGTACGGCGACGTGCTGTCCGATATCGACTACAACGATTTTTTGGAATACCATCGCCAGCAAAAGGCCAGCGTTTGTACCATGGCGCTGACCAGTTCGGAATCGGTGGAACAATGGGGCTTGGCTAAGTTAAACGGCAGTAAAATTGTGTCGTTTGAGGAGAAACCCAAAAACCCCAAGACTTTCTCGCGCCTGATTAACGCGGGGGTTTACGTAATGGGTCAGGAAATATTTAAGTATTTAGATAAAAGCCAAGTTAAGCTGGAAAGCGGCGTAATTCCGCGGCTGGCCGAGGAAGGCAAACTTACGGGGTATGCCTTTGAGGCGTTGTGGCTGGATATTTCTAGCAGCGCGGCTTACAAGCAGGCGGTAAAAGAAATTACCAACGGTAAGCATTAAGCATTAACAAATTTTATTAACGATGGCCAAGACATCATCTACCAAACCCAAAATTGCCCTTAACGGACTCGGTCGCATTGGCAGAGTTTTTTTGCGCATCGCGCATAATAACCCCAACTTTGAGATTGTGGCGCTGCATAGCCGCAGCGGGCTGGAAATGTACGCGCATCTGCTGAAGTATGACTCTAATTATGGTGTGTGGGACAAAACGGTGGAGGTTAAAGGGGATAATTTAATGATTGACGGCAAGGCCATCCCGTTCGTGACCGACGAAGGCCAATTGCCTTGGAAAAAGCTGGGCGTGGATGTGGTCGTGGATGCTACGGGGAAGTATACTAAGCGCGACATGGCGGCGGAGCATTTGCAGGCCGGCGCGCGCTACGTGGTGACCACCGCGCCCATGGACGACCCCGATGAGACGTTTGTGTTTAAGGCCAACCACGAAGGTTTTGATCCGCAAAAACATCAAATTATTAGCGCGGCCTCCTGTACCACGGTTTGCAGCACTCTCACCTTGAAAGTTTTGGAAGAAAGTTTTGGTGTGGAGCGGGCGTTTATTAATACCGTGCACGCGTTTACCTCGGACCAAAGCTTGCAGGATAGCTCCCATCGCGACTGGCGCCGCGCCCGCAGCGCCACGCAATCGATTATCCCGACCAGCAGCGGCGTAAGCAAAACGATCATGAAAATTTATCCGCACTTAACGGGCAAGATTTCCGCGCTGTCTTTGCGCGTACCGGTGCCGGATCCGTCGGTTGTGGTTTTAACCGCCATTTTAAAGCGGGACGCGACCAAAGAGGGCTTGAACCAGGCGTTTAAGCAAGCCGCCACCAGCGGGCTGAAAGGCCATTTGGGCGTCACGGATTTGCCTTTGGTTTCCGTAGATTTTAAAGGGAATAGCAATGGCAGCACCATTGATTTGTCGGCCAACGAAGTCGTAGACGGCCGGCTGGCGAATATTATTGCTTGGTACGATAACGAGTGGGGCTATGTTAGCCAAATGACGAAACTTTTGGAATATATTTGCCAAAAAATTTAGGATACAGCTTTGGAATTTAAAACTCGCCTCCGCCGGCTGGCGGACTAGGCGAGTTTTTTAACGATGCGCAAGAGTGCTTGGTGAGTCTTGCCGTTGCTGGCAATAATTCGTTTGGTCTGGGGCGTAATCGGCCCGCCTTCCCAATCGGTCGCGCGGCCGCCGGCTTCCTGCAGCAGCAAGATGGATGCGGCGAAGTCCCAAATGTTGACCTCGGCCTGCAGATGAAAATCGTAGACACTTTCGGCTACGAGCGCGATTTCCATGGCCGTGCTGCCAAGGGTGCGGATTTTGTTGAAGTCTTTCACTAAAACCGGGAAGTGCCTGCCGGCATTGGCAATGTTTCGGCCCCAGCCATAACCGCCGAATGTTTGAACCAGGTTTTGTTGCTTGGAAACGCGCAATCTTTTTTTGTTGCAGTACGCGCCTTGTCCCCGCGCCGCGCGGTAAGTTTTGCCTAACACCGGATTATAAACCACGGCTGCCACCGGCCCGTGGTTGTCCCAGAGAGCGAGAGAGATGCAGCAGAAAGGAAAACCGTGAATAAAGTTAGCGGTGCCGTCAATTGGGTCAATATACCAGACCAAATCGCCGGGCGAAATTTGGTCATTGGCTAATTCTTCGCCAATGATTTTATGTTTAGGGAAGTCCTTGGTTAGCCGTGAGCGGATGAGTTTTTCAATTTTGCGGTCAATGGCCGTAACCAAGTTGCGCGGATCCGCGTTTTTTATTTCCACCTTGCCGGGTCGGCCAAAAAATTTTTGAAACAGCTTGCCGCCCTGGCTCACCGCCGCCAGCGCAGTTTTAAGGTACCGATTATGATCAATCATGATGATATTATACCGGAAATAATGCTATAATACCATAGTTATGAGAATAATTGCCGATTTGCAGATCCATTCAAAATACAGCCGGGCTTGCAGCCAGGAATTAAACCCCAAAAATATTGGCTTGTGGTCCGATAAAAAAGGGATCAACGTTATTGGGACCGGTGATTTTACGCACCCGAAGTGGCTTTCGGAATTAAAGGAAAATTTGCGGGAAACGAAACCAGGCTTGTATCAGCTGCGCGACCAATCGGCCAGCGTCTATTTTATGTGTACGGCCGAAGTCTCCAGTATTTATAAGCAAGGTGACAAAGTCAGGCGCGTGCACAATATGATTTTCGCCCCGAATTTTGAGGCGGTCGACAGGATTATTACCGGTTTGGAAAAAGTCGGCGCGAATTTAAAAGCCGACGGCCGGCCGATTATGGGCGTTCACTGCGACAATTTGGTCAAGATTGTAAAGGAGGCGGACGAGCAAGCCGAGGTTATTCCTGCCCACGCTTGGACACCGCATTTTGGGGTGTTTGGTTCCTTGTCCGGTTTTGATTCGATTGAAGAAGCATTTGGCGAGCAGGCAAAGTACATTAAGGCTATCGAAACCGGATTGTCGAGTGACCCAAAAATGAACTGGCAAATTTCCGGCCTTGATAAATACGCGCTGACTTCCAATTCCGACGCGCACAGTCTGCGCAAGCTGGGACGGGAAGCCAATGTTTTTGAAATCCCCCTTGAGAAGCTGTCTTACGCGGAAATCGTGGGCGCGCTTTACAGCAAGGACCCAAAACGGTTTTTATTCACGATTGAATTTTTTCCCGAGGAAGGCAAGTACCATTTGGACGGCCATCGCGACTGCAAGTTTTCTTGCCAGCCCAGGCAGACGAAAAAATTAAAAGGCTTGTGCCCGGTTTGCGGCAAAAAATTGTTGGTCGGCGTACTGTCGCGGGTAGAAGCCTTATCCGACCGCGAGTACGGCTTTAAGCCGCCACGGGTAATTCCCTATAAAAGTATTATTCCGCTTGAGGAAATCATAGCCGAGACCTGGGACGTCGGCACGGCTAGCAAAAAAGTTTTGGGGCAATATGAAGCCATGGTGGCCAGGTATCCGGAGTTTGAGATTTTATTGGATCTGTCCGAGCGGCAAATCGCCGAAATTTCGTCGGCCGGGGTGGCTACTGCGGTTATGCGGGTGCGTGAAAGCAAGGTTCGTGTGGAGGGCGGGTATGACGGGGTGTTCGGCAAAATTCAAATTTTCCAGCCGGCTGAGCGGGAAAAGAATTCCAAAAAGCCCAAACAAAACGTTTTATTTTAATCGCATCCTTGGTATAATGAGGTTATGGATATGAATGAGTACTGTATGATTTATCTGGTTCGGCACGGCGAGACCGAAGCAAATAAAAATAAGATTGTGGCCGGACATCACGACAGCCCGCTGACTGAAGCCGGCGAACGGCAGGCAAAACAACGGGGACTGGATCTCAAGCGGGTTAAATTTGACGCCGTGTTTTCCTCTGATTTAATACGCGCTAAACGGACGGCGGAATTAATTTCCGCCGACCGGCAGCTGGTGGTTAACACCCATCGGCTGATTCGTGAGCGATTTTTTGGCCATTGGGAGGGGCAGAGCGAAAAAAAATTCCTAAATGATAATCAGCGGCTGTTTGAGCTTAAAAAACAATTAACCGAAGAGCAAAAGCGTAACTTTAAATATAGCTACGCTTACGAAAGCGACAACCAAATAGCGGACAGGATGCTGTTGTTTTTACGGGAGTTGGCCGTGACCTTTTTAGGCAAAACTTTACTGGTTGTGGCGCACGGTTCGATTATGCGTTCCACTTTAATGCGTTTGGGTTACGCCGTAAGCGACGAGCTGCCCGCCGGCAGTATTGAAAATACCGGCTACGTGGTGCTGCAGTCCGACGGCGTGGACTTTTTTGTTAAAGAAACTAAGGGGATTAATAAAGTTCAAGTATGAAAAAGACCAAAATTGTGTGTACTCTGGGACCGGCCTCGCAAAGCATTAAGATTTTGACCGATATGGTCAGGGCGGGGATGAATGTGGCGAGGTTGAATTTTAGCCATGGCGATCACGAAAACCACGCGTTGCTTATCCGGAACATCCGCACGGTGGCTAAAAAATTAAACACTACCGTGACCATTATCCAAGACTTGCACGGGCCGAAGATCCGCATCTTGGATATGAAAGCGCCGTTGAGCGTGAAAGTCGGGCAGCAGGTGGTGATTGGCCAGGATTTTAAACTCGATCTGGACGTAATGAAGTCCATTCGGCCTAAGCAGCGGATTTTGATTGAAGATGGCTTGATTGAGCTGGAGGTGCAGAAGATTGTGAGGGGGAAGATTTATTGCGTGGCATTGAGTCCGGGCAAAATTTTGGAGCATAAAGGAGTGAACTTGCCGCGCACCAAGCTCAAAATCCCGATTTTAACCCCCAAGGACATTGACGATCTCAAGTTTGGGCTGAAGCAGGACGTGGATTATATTGCGTTGTCATTTGTCCGCACCCGCCAGGATGTGGCTAACCTAAAACGGCTAATTGCCAAATATAACCCAAAAAATTTCCAGCCCCCGTTAGTTTTGGCAAAAATTGAAAAGCCGGAAGCGGTCAAAAATTTTGATGCGATTTTAAGGGAGAGTGATGCGGTTATGGTGGCGCGGGGCGATTTGGGTGTGGAAATGCCGGAAAACCAGGTGCCGATTATCCAAAAACAGATTATCCAAAAGTGTTTGCGCGCGGCTAAACCGGTGATTGTGGCCACGCAGATGCTTGACTCCATGATCCGCAACCCCCGCCCGACGCGCGCCGAGGTTTCAGATGTGGCTAACGCGGTGATTGACCAGGCCGACTGCGTCATGCTCAGCGGCGAGACGGCGTTCGGCAAATATCCGCTGCGCGCCGTGGCGGAGATGGCACGCATTATTGAGACCACGGAGAAAAGTAATTTTTTGCCGCCGCATAAGCACTTAGCCGACCGGCTAACCAATAAAGCCGAAGCTGTGGCCGAAAGCGTGTTTGATTTGGCTCGGCACACCCAGGCCAAGGTCATTGTGGGCGCTACGGAATCCGGTTTTACCGCCCGGGAAGTGGCCCACGAGCGGCCGTACCGCCAGCAGCTGGTGATGCTGACCCCGAAGGCCAAGACTTTGCGCCAAATGAATCTCATCTGGGGCGTGCAGGGTTTTTGGGCGCCGGAAGTGAAAAATTTTGAGGACTTGTCTTTGGAGATGATGCGCGTGGTCAAGGCAAAAAAAATTGCCAAAAAGGGCGATAAGGTTGTGCTCGTGACCGGCGAGCCGTTGGGGCAGAAGGAGAATTTGAATTTAGTCGAGGTCAAGACCGTGTAGGGATGATTTAAAAGAATAGAATATCAAACAAGCCTGGACGAAACCAGGCTTGTTTGATATATTAAAAAATCCTCCAGGTTGGTGTGCTAAGGTTTGGGGGTTTAAGGGGGGTTATGGTTCGAGCGGTGATCTTTGACATGGACGGCACGATGATAATGACCGAGGAACTGTCTTCCCGGGCATTTCACCGTGTTTTGACCAGGCGCGGAGTTGTGCCGGCGCTGAAGACTTACGGGTGCGTGCAAGAAGTCGGCACAATAAACAATATGGCCAAGCTCAAGCGTGAGTATGGCCTTTGGCAGCCGCTATGGTGGCTGAAGTTCCGGCAAAAAGCGGCCTATCGGCAAGCCGTTAAACAGGACGGTCGGCCCACGCCGGGCTTGTTGGCGCTGCTAAAAATCCTGCGGCAGGCACAGCTGCCTTTGGCCGTGGCTTCGGGCTCTCCTGACGCGGTTATTCGGTTCGTCACCGACAGCCTTGGCGTCCGGGATTATTTCCACTGCCTGGTTTCTAGCCGCAGCTTGAGGCGGAATAAGCCGTTTCCTGACGTTTACTTGGAAGCGGCGTGCCGGCTCGGTGTGCCACCCGCTTCTTGCCTTGCCGTCGAAGACCAGGGCGTCGGTGTCCAAGCGGCAAAGGCGGCCGGCATGAAGGTGGTGGCCGTGCCTAATCGTTTTACGATTAACGACGACTTCTCAGCGGCAGACTTGGTTTTGCCGTCGCTCGAACAGCTGACGTGGGAAGTTATTTCCTCGCTCTAGATCCATCGGATATTGTTTGCGCCGGTGGATTTGTTTTTTGCCAAAACCGCACCGAGTTTTTAGATGACAAAACGAAAAAAAACCCTTATAATATAGCTAGGAAGTTATCATACCTAGTATGATATTTTTTGAAATCAAATTTATTCTTAATTAAGGGAATTTTATGGCTTCAGACAGAGATAGCG
>JAGWQI010000008.1 GCA_028870105.1 Patescibacteria group bacterium | reverse complement strand
TACGACGCGCCCATAGAGAAAGTTTGGAAGGCCTGGACCGACCCCGGAGAACTTAAGCAGTGGTGGGGGCCGGACAATGTAATAATTCCGGAGTGCGAAGTCGACTTAAAAGTTGGCGGACGGTTTTACATTGTCATGGAAGCAGGCGAGGCCATGGGCCCGTACAAAGGCACCCGCTGGCCCATGGAAGCCAAGTTTACAGAGGTCGAACCAATGTCCAAATTAGTTTACGCGGCCAAGGCCTGGACCGAGGGCGACACGGAAGGCACGCTAATAGACCAGGTCACTGAAATCACTTTTATAAAAGAAGGCGACAAAACCAAACTCACGGTAAAAGCGGCCATTAATTCCACCGGACCCAAAGCCGGCATGGCCGTAGCGGGCATGCAAATGGGCTTTACGCAGCAACTGGACAAACTTACAAAATTTTTGGCGCAATAAGAATTTTGGTATAGTGGCGCTTGTTTGGGTCATCCCGGGCAAGCGCCACTTTTTAAGTTTGCCTTACAAGGCCGGCGGTAATGGCGCTGTAATTTAGGGTTAGTTTTTAATAAACAATGTCCGCATTTGGGCGTTTTTTCTTTTTGGGAGTATAATATAGATACCATTAAGTACACGAATATGAGAAAAATAATGAGCGTGGCTCTGGCCGCGGCGGCCTGCTTGAGCCTATTTGCTACCGCCCAAGCGGCGGAGTTTATTAGGCCCGACCAAAGCGCCGGGCAAGTGTCCGTGCCCGCCGGCGAAACCCATAAAAATTTGTACACGGCCGGGGCGCAGGTGACCATTAATGGTCCAACTTTGGGCGATTTGACAGTGGCCGGCGGCAACGTGAGCTTAAACGGCCCGGTCAGCGGCGGGTTATTCGCCGGTGGGGGTACGGTCATTTCCAACGCGCAGGTTAGCGGCACGGCCCGGATTGCCGGCGGCAATTTGAACATTAACGGCCCGGTCAGCGGGGACTTGCTGGCTGGTGGGGGGAACGTGCTGGTAACGTCGAATGCCAAAGTGGGCGGTGATTTGATTTTAGGCGGCGGCAATTTGAATGTTAGCAGTCCGGTGGCCGGCAATGCCAGAATTGCGGGCGGCACGGTTTACATTAATTCTAAGATCAGCGGTGAAGTAAATGTGATTGCCAGCAAAAGTTTAACCTTTGGTCCCCAGGCCGAAGTGGACGGCGCCGTGATTTACCGCGGCAATCAGCCGGCGGTTGTGGAGCCGGGCGCCAAGGTTGCCAATATCCAATTTTCCCCTTTGCCCAACCGGCAGCCTCAGGCCGCGAACGTGCTAAAGTTTTCTTTGCTTATCCAATTCGCGGCTTACTTAATTTTGGGCTTTTTGCTGCTGCACTTCCGGCGCCAGTACTTTAGCCAGGCGGTAGATTACCTCCGCGGCAACCCCTGGGCTAGTTTGGGCATTGGCCTTTTGGCAGTTATTGCCACGCCGATTATTATTATCTTATTGTTTTTGACGGTGGTGGGGTATTATTTGGCCCTGCTGCTTTTGGCCGCTTTCGCGCTGGCTTTGCTGGTTAACACAATTTTGGCCATATTGCTTTTGGGCCAGTTTACCTTAAAACTTTTCAACAAGACCGCCACCAGCTTTGCCGATTGGCAAGTGGTGCTGCTCGGCGCGCTGTTGTGGGAAATCTTAAAACTAATTCCCGTGGTCGGCTGGCTGGCGTTGGCTGTGATTTGCCTAATGTCGTTTGGCTTTGTTGCGGTTAGCGTAAAAAAAAGTTTTCACGCTTAAAATAACAAGGCTCCCCAAGGGGCGGGTAATTGCAAAAAAATAAAAGGCCGGCGGGAGTGGTTCAGCGCGTTGCTTGCTGAACCGCTGACCGCCGGCTTGTTGCACGCCGGCTACCAGGGCGGGTAAAGCCCGTTTTGCATCCCGGCCTCGACCTCGGGAAACGGGATTGCCGGATCAGGCGAGCCGGGCAGGACCGCGTCGTCCTGGCAGGGCACCCCGGCAGGAGCGCTGTCGGCTTGGCCGGCGGACAGTGCCCTGAATCCGTCGGTCTGCAGGTCCCGCAGGAACCCTACCGCGGTTTGGATGCCCACGGTTTCGTCAATCGCGTGGCCGTCTCGCGTCAGGCTGCGTTCGCCGCCGCTGGATGTCAAGCAGTACAGGGCCTCCCCGCAAATCAGCGATCCGCTGCTGGGCAGGGCCTCCAGGATATGCTGCGCGAATCTGTTAGCCAGGTTTCTGGTCGCGATGTTGAGCTCGGCCAAGATTTGCAGAAGCGCGAGGTCTTCATCGGAAAATTGTCTGGTGGACATGGGGCCTCCTTGGTGGCAGTATGCGTGGATTATATCGAAGCCCGCGGGCTTTGTAAAATGCCGTTAGGCCCAAATTTTCTGCTATAATACACCCGTAACCCATGCGCTATAAACTGGTTATTATTTTGCTGCTTGCCGTAACGGCGGCCGGACTGGCCGCGTACGGCTTTTATCATAGGCAAAGCGCGGTTTTTAGCAGCCAAAGCGGACGGCAAGATTTTGACGGCGACACCGCGCTAGACGCTGACGAGAACGACCCGCCGGCCAGCCCAGTGCCCGTAACCGAGGCGGACTTTAAGGAAATACCGGCCGATAAAAGCGCTTTGGGTAATTACAACGTGCTTATAGCCGACCGGGGGAACAACCGGCTGCTGGTGGTGACGCCGGAAAAAAAGATTATTTGGCAGTATCAATACAATTTGCCCAAAAAAGGCCTGGGCGCGGACGATTCGTTTTTTGTGGACGGCGGCAAAGCCATTATTACCAACTTGGAAGAATATCACGTAATTGAAAAACTCGACTACCAGACTAAGCAGGTCATTTGGTCGTACGGCGTACCGGGTAAGCCCGGTTCGGCCAGTGGTTACTTGAACACGCCGGATGACGCTTACCAATTGCCTAATGGCAATATTACCGTGGCGGATATAAAAAACTGCCGGGTGCTGGAAATTCGGCCGGACAAAAGCATTGCGCGGCAATATGGCGTGACCGGCAAGTGTTCCAATCAGCCGGGATATTTAGATTCGCCCAACGGCGACACGCCGCTGCCTAATGGCCATACGCTAATTAGCAATATCCGCAGCCGCAATATGATCGAGCTGGACCAAAATTGGCAGCCGGTCTTCACTATGCCGCTACCGGTTAGGTATCCGTCCGACCCGCAGCTCACAAAAGCCGGCAATATTTTAATAAGCGACTACAGCAACCCCGGGCAGGTGGTGGAAGTCAGCAAAAGCGGACAGGTAGTTTGGCGCGCCGGAGTGCCTTTAAATAAGCCGTCGTTGGCTATTGAGCTGCCTAATGGCAACATAATGGCTACCGACGATTACAACCACCGGGTGATTGTAATAGATAAACAAACCGGCAAAATTGTTTGGCAGTATGGCGTGACCGGCAAACCCGGCGTGGCCGATGGGCAATTAAACGTGCCCGACGGACTTGATATTATTCCGGCAGTGCCCAGCGTAACTTATACCGTGGGCCAGGTTTCGCGCCACGCTATAGATTTTGTTAATCAAAACGTGAGTATTGCCGGTTATGTTTTGCGGCAGGAAAACGGCTACGCGATTATTTCCGACGAAGCCTCCGGCAGTTTGGGGCCGTACGATTTGCCAATTCGCGGCGTTGGTGTTAGTGGCCTTGCGGTGGGTAAAAAATATACGTTTGTAGGAACGCTGACGCAGGGCGGGCTGGATGCGGTTAATCACAATAGCTTTCATTTGGAATTATCCGCGCCGGCGCAGAATTAAATTGGTTTGAGTTTGGCCGCAAGTGTGGTGTTATAAATTAAGGGCCGCGCATACCGCTGCGCGGCCCTTTGGCGTCCTTCTGTGTTGCTTGCCGGCACGGCGGCCGGCGAAGTGGTTAACGATTTAGCCGAATCTAGTTAGCATCCGGCCGTGAGTAAAAAAGCTGGATCGTCTTCTAGCGGCGACCTCCTTTCAGTTCCGCACCGGCGGCGGGGACTTTTTGGAAAAAACCTGTCTCTGCCTTACCTTGTGGCGTACCCTTGTGCTGTGCCGGATTACTACCGGCAATCGTGAGGCGACCATGACAGGCCGCGTGCAAAGCATTGCAGAAAACCGGTTTGGAAACATTGCCTGTACTATAGTCTTAAAATAGCCGGCCGTCAATAAAAAAAACGCCGGTAAGGCGGAAAAAATGCGAGCCTCAGAGAGAAAGGTTCGCGGTGATTCTTCGGAGGTAGAACCACTTTGAGTTTCTCTCTGAGGCTGCTGTTGGCAGAGCTGTCCGGCGTGGGGGTGCCGGAGCTGAGCATTGGCCTCTGCCGAGGTATGAGTACGAGATGAACTGCCGGGCTGGCAGTCTTGCCGGCCTTGCCGGCAATTGGTAGTGCAACTACCAGCCCGGTCCCGCAGCGACGTCAGACCTTGCTCGCAGCCTGCTTCATCGTGGTCTTGGCGCTGACGGTGTTCCCGGTGTTGGTGACGGCGGCGACGGCATTGGTCGTGATGTCGGCGCGTTTCATGGTGCAGTCGTTGTTGATCGTCATGGTTTTTCCCTAGTAAGCAGAGAAATGACGAGCATTAGTGGACCGCTTGCCCACTAAAGTAGCCCCCGCCCGGGGGGAATCTCGTGTTCCTCCTGCTATGTTGTGGATATTACTCCCATAAAAAAATCTTGTCAAATTTTTGGCTAGAGGATGGCTAAATTTAAAACTGTAAAACATAGTTAAAATCTGCTTTATATATAAGTAAATTTAAAATGGGCAAACAATTGTCAATATTTGCCTAGAATAAGGCTAATATTTACGTTAAAGAAAATAAAAAAAGGACCGGGACGCGGGTCCTAGGCAGCGCCGACAACACTGTTTTGAACGTTCGTCCCGGCATACGCCGAAATTCTGCACCAACCCTCAGGGTTTAAAAGATCTCTCCCGACGTGTTTTGGGAGGTTGTCTTTGGCAGCTAGGGCTTTTGCCTGTGCCCGGCTGGCTTGCCCTTATTGGCTGGCGCCAAAAAAATGTTAAGCAGGTGGGGTCTCCATGGGGGCCTCCTTTACGGCGTCCAGCCAACCCAGCCGAGACGCCGATTGCGATTTGCTCTCATGCGCTCGACCAAACGGTCGAGCGCTTTGCCAAACCAATCCTGCCAGGTTGACATAAGCCTATTGTACCGGGAAATTTTAGATTGTCAAAATTTTGGTATAATTTAGGTATGAGAATTTTTGTGGGCATAAAAATTTCAGCAGATATCGCGGAGAATGTTTTGCAGTGGAGAAGGAGCTCGCAATCTCCAAGACTTGATGCACAATGCCGGTGGATTGAGCCAAAGAACTTGCATACCACGCTGGTGCCGCCCTGGGAAATATCGGATGAAGCATGGAACATAAAGCGTGAAGTTTTATGCCGGGAATTACGAGGGGTAAAATTTGAACCGTTTGAAATAAAATTTAATAAAATTGAATTTGGCCCCTCCTTCGCCCAGCCTTCGCTAAGCTTATGGCCGGCAAGCAAGGCTACGGAGGGCAAGCCCAACCATCGTCCTAATTTAATTTGGGCGATTGGGCAAGCCAATGAGGCAATTAACAATTTGAGATTAGCTATTTACCAAAAGTTGGGGCAAGAGCCGGATATTAGGCCGTTTCGGCTGCACTGTACATTGGCTCGCTTAAAAAAATTTTTGCCAAAGGAAGGTGAAAAAGTAGAAACATTAGTTGACTTTAGGCAGGAAGTCAGGTCTTTTGTATTGTATCGTGCGCATTTATTGCCACAGGGTGCGGATTACGAGGTACTGGAAGAATTTAAGGTAGAAGATTGAGGGTGTAAGGTTTGCGGCCGCCCCTTGACGGGGGCGGTTTTTTGCCGCAAAATTTCTCTTAAGCAGCCCTGAGGGCTGCGAAATCCAACCCGGAGGGGAATATGCAGATAACGGTCAGCAAGAAATTGGTACGCTGGTGGATCGTGGTTGGCTTGGTGGTGGGAATTATCCTGCCTGTCAATTTTCTGTGCCAGCCGAACGTCACCGCGAGAGAAATCAAGGCGTGGATCGTCGCAGGGGTGTTCTACTGGGTTTTCGGCGGCTTTTGCGCCTACCTCTACGACGGTATTAAGTGTACGGGTGGGGATACCGACGCTGCTGAAAGCAAGAAAAGTGGTCATTGGGTCATCGACTGGGGTGCTCGCCACCGTTAACCAGAACTTGGGCGCCGCAATTGACCGCGGCGCCCGCTTTTTTTATATTCCATTGCGGGCTATAATATATAGTGTGAAACCCTTACCCAAAAAACTCGCGATTTTCGACATTGACGGCACGATTTTCCGTTCGTCCCTGGTCATTGAGCTCAGCCACGAACTGGTCAGGCGGGGAATTTTTCCGCTGGGCGCCCGCCGGGAAATCCGTAAGGAATATTTGGCCTGGCTGGACCGCAAAGGGACTTACGAAGCCTATATAGACAAGGTGGTCAGGATTTACATTAAGCATATTCGCGGGCGGGATTATGCCGCGGCTAAGCGCGCGGCCGCGGCGGTAATCGCCGAGCAGAAAGACCGGACTTATCGTTTTACCCGGAATTTGATTAAAAAATTAAAACGGCAAAAATATTTTTTGGTGGCCATTTCCGGTTCACCTTCCTATATTGTGGAAAGCTACGCCAGGGCGATTGGTTTTAACAAATTTTACGGCACGGAGCTGGAAGTAAAGAGGGGCGTATTTACCGGCCGGGTTTTAAGCTTGGAGTCGGCCTACCATAAAGACCGGATTATTAAAGCTCTGGTTCGGCAATACCCGTCGATTAACTTACGGCAGTCGCTGGCCGTGGGCGATACCGAAGGCGACGCGGCCATGCTTAAAATTGTGGGTCGGCCACTGGCTTTTAACCCCAATTTGCAGCTGGCCAAGCTGGCCAAAAAGCGCGGCTGGCCGGTGGTGGTCGAACGCAAAGACGTGATGTATAATATAACGGATATTAATTTGTTTGGCGTATGACGATTTCCGTATCTATCCCAGCCTATAACGAAGAAAAGTACATTGGCGAGTGTTTAAAGAGCCTGTTGGCCAACGCGCCCGCCGAGCTTTTGGAAGTTATTGTGGTGGATAACGCCAGCACCGACCGCACGGCCGCGGTAGCGGGGTCGTTTGCGGGCGTGCGCGTGGTTAAGGAACCGCAAAAGGGCCTGACCCGGGCGCGGCAGCGGGGGTTTGTGGAATCGCGCGGCGAGATTTTGGCTTGCATTGACGCTGATACCCGGATTTGGGAGGGCTGGTTCCCGCAAATCATGAAGGAATTTCAGAAGGACCCGCGCTTAGTTTGCTTAAGCGGCCCGTTTCATTTTTACGATTTGCCGCACAAGCAAAATGTGCTGGTGCGCTTTTGGAACTGGTGCGCCGCGCACGTTTCCGGCACGTTTGGCGTGGTGGCCCAGGGCGGTAATTACGTGATTCGGCGAAGCGCTTTGGAGCAAATTGGCGGGTTTGACACGAGCATTGAATTTTACGGGGAGGATACCAACATTGCCCGGCGGCTGGCTAAGGTCGGCAAGGTTAAGTTTACCCCGAGTTTTTACATTTACACTTCGGCGCGACGCCTAAAGTCGGAAGGGATTTTTACGGTCGGCTACAAATATTTGGCGAATTTTTTGAGTGAGGCGTTGCTGAAGCGGCAGGTGACCAAAAAATACCGCGATTTCCGCTAGTTTTATGATCTCTTTTATTATTCCCACGCTCAAAGAAGAAAAGGTCATTGAGAAAATTTTGCGCAACCTGCGCGAAATTAAAACTTTGGAGTACGAGATAATTGTTTCCGACGGCGGCAGCACGGACCGCACGCTGGCAATCGCGCGCGGGTTGGCGGATAAGGTGGTGGAGAACACCAGCGGCCAACGCCAGACCATTGGCCAAGGGCGCAACGAAGGCGCCAAGGCCGCGCGCGGCGAAATTTTGGTATTTTTGGACGCCGACGTGCACGTGCCCGAGCCGGACAAGTTTTTTACGCGCGCGCTTTGGTGGTTTCAGCGTGACCCTAAGCTGCTGGGTTTGAGCGGGTGGGTGCGCGTCTTTCCGGAAATCGAGACCTGGGCGGATATTTTGGGCTATTTAATTCTGTCGGACTGGTCATTTTACGTTCTGAATAATTGGCTGCACGTGGGCTCGACTTGCGGGGAACTGCAGATTGTGAAGAAAGACGCGTTCATGAAGCTTGGCGGCTATCGCGAGCATTTGGCCGCCGCCGAGGACAAGGATTTATTTTACCGCCTGTCCAAGCTTGGCCACACCCGGACCGATCCTAAACTTTTGGTTTATCATACCGGCCGCCGTCCGCGGGCCATTGGCTGGCCGCGCCTGCTTTGGGAGTGGTCCCGCGACTCGCTGCACCTGACTTTCCGCGACCGTTCGCATAGCAAGGAGTGGAAAGTCATTCGATGAAACGCGGGATTAGGAGCGCCGCGCGCCTCACGCATGGCTTAACGGCGCAGCCACGGGATAAAATTAAGCAATAACCGGCCCAGATTATGGCGGAATATTATAAAGCCAAACGCAGTTACGGAATTTTTGACCCCAAGTCCAACCAGCCGTATAAACTCAGCCGCAGCAAGCTGGATTTGTTTTTAAATTGCCCGCGCTGTTTTTATTTGGACCGGCGCCTGGGCGTGGGCCAGCCGTCCATGCCGGCGTTTACCTTGAACGTGGCCGTGGACGCGCTTTTAAAAAAAGAGTTCGACGTCCACCGTGCCCGGCAGACCACGCATCCGCTTATGGCCAAGTACGGCCTAAAAGCCGTGCCTTTTATGCATCCGAACATGGGCCAGTGGCGGGAAAATTTTGTCGGGGTGCAGTTTTTGCACAAGCCGACAAACTTTTTAGTGTTCGGCGCGGTCGACGACATTTGGCAGACGCCGGACGGAGTGCTGCACGTGGTCGACTACAAGGCAACCAGCAAAGATGGGGAAGTGGAGCTGGAAAATACCAAATGGCACAATCAGTACCGCCGGCAGATGGAAGTTTACCAATGGCTGCTGCGACAAAACGGCTTTGAGGTTAGCGATACCGGCTATTTTGTTTACGTTAACGCCCGCAAGGACAAGCAGGCTTTTGACGGGCAGCTGGAATTTAAGGTTAAAATCATCCCTTATACCGGCCAGGGTAATTGGGTGGAAAAGCAGCTGACCCAGGCCCGCAAATGCCTGATGTCGGGTACAATGCCGCCAGCCGCGGCAGCTTGCGAGTTTTGCGCTTACCGCCAGGCGGCGTATGAGCAGGAGCATAAGCCGGCGCCAGCCGCGGCGACACCGGCCGCCAAAAAAAAGAAAGCGGCGGCGCAGAGCGCGCGTTTATTTTAGTGTGCTATAATAAAGCAAATAGCCGGTTGAGCGAAATCAAAATTAAATTTTTAGCCGAAACGCCTCGCGGCGGAAAATTTGTCGCGCGGCGATAAAACAAATGGATAATTTGGCGCAGGAATTGAAAATTAAAGCCGCTTTGCGCGGGGAGATTTTAACCGACGACGCGACGCTGACCAAATACAGCCGCGACGCCAGTATTTTTGAAATCCGCCCCGAAGCGGTAATTTTCCCCAAGAACGCCCAAGACGTGCAGAATGTGGTGCGCTGGGCGGCGCAAAACAAGCCCCGTTACCCGGAGTTGTCTCTAACGGCCCGGTCGGCCGGCACGGATATGAGCGGCGGCGCGATTAACGACTCGCTGATTTTAGATTTTACCGCGCATTTTAAGCGCGTGATTCAGATTGAGCCCCAAACGGGCCAGGATGCCAACCACGCCGGTTTTACCGTGGTTGAGCCGGGGGTTTTTTATCGCGATTTCGAGAAGGAAAGCCTGGCAAAAAATTTGATTTTGCCTTGTTATACGGCCAGCAAAAGCATGAACACTTTAGGCGGCATGGCGGCCAACAACTCGGCCGGCGAAAAATCGTTGTCTTACGGCCAGACCAAAGATTACGTGGAAGAGATCGAGATGGTGCTGGCCGACGGCAGCCTTTGCACCTTCGGCCCGCTGGACGACCGCCAGTTGCAGCAAAAACTTAAACTCCCGACGCTGGAGGGGGATATTTACCGTAAAATGTACGAGCTGATCAGGAGTAATTACGACGAGATTATGGCGGCCAAGCCAAGCACCTCAAAGAATTCGGCCGGCTACTTGCTTTGGGAGGTTTGGGACAAGCTGACGTTTAACCTGGCAAAGTTGATTGTGGGCAGCCAGGGCACGCTGGGTTTGATTACGAAGATTAAGTACCGCCTAATTAGGCCCAAACCCAAAAGTGAACTGCTGGTGATTTTCCTGCACGACTTAAAGCCCTTGGGCGAGGTGGTGGCGGCCGTGCTTAAGCACCGCCCTGAAAGTTTTGAGAGCTTCGACGACCATACGTTTAAGTTGGCCATGAAGTTCCTGCCGGAGATGATCAAGCGCATGAAGGGCGGCATTATTTCCTTGGGCTGGCAGTTTTTACCCGAGGTGTGGATGACTCTAACCGGCGGCGTGCCCAAACTAATTTTAATCGCCGAGTTTACCGGCGAAACCGAATACGAGGCCCGGCGGCCTTTGCTTGAGGCGCAAAAGGAGATTCAAACTAAGTTTGGCTTAAAAACCCACGTGACCAAAAACCAGGCCGAGGCCGAAAAATATTGGATCATGCGCCGCGAAAGCTTTAACCTTCTGCGGCAGCACGTCCGCGGCATGCATACGGCGCCGTTTATTGACGATATTATTGTGCACCCGCAGGAGCTGCCGGAATTTTTGCCTCGCCTAAACGCGATTTTGGAAAAATACCCGCAACTGATCTATACCATTGCCGGACACGCCGGCGACGCCAATTTCCATATTATTCCGCTGATGGATTTTAAGAACCCGGCAAACCGCTTGCTTATCCCCAAACTTTCCGAGCAAGTTTACGATTTAGTTTTGGAATATAAGGGTAGTATTACGGCCGAGCATAACGACGGGCTGATCCGCACGCCGTTTTTGCCAAAAATGTTCGGCGCTAAAATGGCCGGGTTGTTTGCTGAAACCAAGCGAATTTTTGACCCGCAAAATATTTTTAATCCGCGCAAAAAAGTCGGTGGCACGACCGAGTACGCCATGGGGCTAATGGTTAAGAGTTAGCGGTTTATTTTTTGGCGGCTTGAACTTTTTGCCGCGCGGGGGTAATATGGACTCATATGTACTATTTTGCCTATGGCTCCAATATGGTGTTTGAGCAAATGCGCCGGCTGTGCGGCCACGGCTTTACTATATATGGGCCGGCAAAGCTGGTCGGCTACGAGTTCGGCCTAGACAAGCGCGGTTATTTTAACGTTCGGCCGCGGCTGGGGGCGCATGTTTACGGGGTGCTGTACGAGGTGACAACGGCCGCGTTGGCGGCGCTGGACGAGTTTGAGGGGCATCCGGGAGTTTTTGCCAGGCATTATGCTACGGCTGAGACGGACGACGGGCGGCGGTATGAGGTGGCTGTTTACATGGAAACCGCTGAGCAGTTTGGGGGCAGCGAAGCCCGGCCGGAATTTTTAAAACGAGTGCTGGCCGCGGCCACGGAGTGCCATTTGCCGCAACAATGGATAAAAAAAATTCGTTCGTTCGAGCACGTTTAATTTTGGACAATTGTTCGCGCCGCCAGGCGCTTTTTTGTTGCCCGGATTGGGTGATTTTTTACGCAAATTGTTCTATAATACACCCGTAAGCACTTTTTATATGCCAACTCGCAAAATTTTTAAGACCGGACATTCAGCCGCCGTGACACTGTCTGAGAAGTCGCTGAAAGCATTGGGGCTGAAGCTCGGCGATTTAGTGGTAATTGATGTCGACGAGGGCAGGCGGCAAGCCGTAATTCGGCCGGCTCATCGGCAAAACCAATTGGTTCTCAATTTGGCCGCCCGGCCGAAGCTTGGGACAAAAAGATGATAGCGGTTTTTAAAAAACCGGTTTTTACCAGCGCCGGGGAGTTTTGCGGCCACCGCAAGGGGGACGTCTTGCTGTTTGCCTGCAGCGATTTCCGTTTTCGCCAGGCCCTGCAGGAATTTGCCGAGTTAAACGTTTATGATCAAGCATCTGGAAATTAAGGTTGTTGGCCAAGTGGTGGGGGTAAATTTCCGCGCGAGCGCCAAACAGCAAGCAGAGGCTTTAGGTCTTGGCGGTTTTGCCAAAAACGTGTCGGCTAATGAAGTATATATAGAGGTAGAAGGGGAAGACGCGGCTGTGGCGGAATTTGTGAACTGGTGCCGCGCGGGCAATTTGTGGTCAAAGGTTGAGGCGTTAAAAATTCAAGAAGGCCCGCTGAAAAATTTGATGGAGTTTAAGATTTTGCGGGGGGATTATGAATCGTAAAGTTATTTGGGTATTGGTCAGCACCACCAGCAAAAAGGAAGCCGAAAAGATCGGCCGAGCAATTATTGAACAGCGCCTGGCGGCTTGCTACGGCCTTTACCCGAAACTAAAAAGCGTTTATTTTTGGCCTCCAAAGTCCGATCGCTTGGAGGAGTCTAAAGGTCCGCTGCTGGTTTTAGAAACCCTGCCAAAGCATTATGCCCGCATAACATCAACTGTGAAAAAAATGCATAGCGACAAACTGCCGTTTATTGGCAAAATTACGGTGGACGGAATTGATAAATCGTTTTATAATTGGATGGCAAGAGAAATCCATTAACCCTTTTTAGATATGAGAGGTTTATCAAGCTGGCTAAGGCGGGAACAGGGCGTCGAAAATCCTTTATCCAGGGAGCTGAGAATGCTCGGTGAAGAAATCGGCGGTTTGGAAAAAAACCTTAAGACGCATCGGGTGACCCTAGAAAAATACAATAAGCTTTTCCAAGAAAGAGGAATAAACGAGGTTGAGGTTGACCAGGCTAGGTCCGATATCGCCGAGACGGAACGGATGTTGACCCGCGCGCACTTAAAAAGACTGGATTTGTATAAAAGGGGTTCCCAAGGCGAAATGGAACAAAGCATGTTAGGTGGCGAGAAAGGCTCGATTGATTTTTTAAAAAAGCGTTTGGCCTTTTTGGACTCGACTATGCCGGAGTCAGCCAGAATGATGATCCAGCACGAAAGCCATAGACAGATTGCCACCAGCTCCGCCGACATTCATTTGGAAGCTATGCAGGCGGGGCGAAATCGTGAGTTGGCAACCGAGTATCTTAGCATTCTTAATGGCTTAGCTGGGCTAAATAAGAGAGAGCAAAATTAGGAAGCGGTATGAAAAAGTTTTTGGTTTTTTTAATTATTCTTTTAGCGGCAATTGCCGCGTTTATTTGGGTTCGACGGGGTAATATTACGGTCACTTACAAAAATACAGCTCCTGGTACAGGTGTTACAATTAACACTACCACGCCCATGACTATTACCAGCCCGGCGTTTGCGGATGGGCAGCCGATTCCGAAGAAGTACACTTGCGACGGCGACGGCGTTAACCCGCCGCTGGCTTTTAGCGGCGTGCCTAAGGAGGCCGGGAGTTTGGCTTTGGTCATTGACGATCCGGACGCGCCCAGCGGCACCTGGACGCATTGGACTTTGTGGAATATTGATCCGGCCACTTTATTGATCGCGGAAAATTCCGTGCCCAGCGGCGCGGTGCAAGGCCAGACCAGCAGCGGTCAAAACGCCTACGGCGGGCCGTGCCCGCCTAGCGGTACGCACCATTATTACTTTAAGCTTTACGCGCTCGACTCCAAATTGACGATCCCGTCGTTTGCCGACAGCCGGGCCTTGGCGCAGGCGCTTAACGGCCACGTGATGTCCCAAGCTCAGCTAGTGGGCACCTATTCCCGTTAGTTACGAGTATTTTTTCGAAGCCGGCTGAGCCGGCTTTAATTTTTTTATTTGGTTGATTTTTTATGGTATAATAAAATTACTATTGCCATCTTGGCGACATAAAATGCCAGTGAGAAACAAAAAAAATTTTGGATTTACTTTAATAGAGTTGCTGGTGACCATCGGCGTGTTTAGCATGTTGGTGGTCGCGTTTATTAGCGTGGCTGCGGCACTGTCGCGGTCGGTCAAAGCCGCGCGCGAGAAAACCGTCCTCTCCAGCTTAGCTTCGCAGTATTTAGAAATCGTGCGCAATTTGCCTTATAGCCAAGTGGGCACCGTGCATGGCGTGCCGGCCGGTTCTTTGCCCGATTTTGCCGCGCCTTACGTGGCAACCATTAACGGCACAACTTACCAAATTTATTACGAGGTCACCTGGGTTGACGATCCGGCCGACGGCACGGCATTGGCCGGCACCGACAGCGTCCCGACCGATTATAAGCAGGTCAAGATGGATATTTTAAATACCACGACCAGCCAGGTGACGAATTTTGTGACTACCGTGGTGCCCCAGGGGCTGGAAGGCGCTAACAACAGCGGCACGTTGTGGATTAAAGTGTTAAACGCCGTGGGCCAACCGGTGCCGGACGCGCAGATCTCCATTGTCGGCGTGAGCAACGGGGTAAATTTGATGGCCAAGAGCGACAGCACTGGCCAATGGATACAGTATGGCTTGCCGCCGGGGGTCAACGCTTACCATATTGCGGCGGCTAAAGCCGGCTATTCCACGGACCAGACGTACCCCATTACAGCCCTAAACCCCAATCCGGTTAATCCGGACGTTACCATTAACGTAGGCCAGGTCACCCAAGACACGTTTGCCATTGATTTGCTAAGTAACTTGTCCATCCGCACCGTGGACCAGTATTGCAATGCCATTTCTGGCGTGCCGGTTAACGTGGTCGGCGCCAAGCTGATTGGTACCAGTCCCAACATTCCCAAGTTCAGCCAAATGTTTACTTCGGGCCCCGCAGCTTACCCGCCCGGCCAAATAAATTTAAACAACATTGAGTGGGACACTTACACGCCGTCTTTGGCTTCCGGTTCCATATATACGCTGGTCGGTACGTCGCCGGTCCAGGATATTAATGTGCTGCCGAATACCAGCGAAACCTTTACCATGTACTTGAGCACCACGAGTACCACTAACACCTTGCTGGTGATTGTTAAAGACGCTTCCAGCGGCGCGCCGCTGGAGGGCGTGTCTTTGGAGTTAATCAAAGGCGGCAGCTTGCCCCAGGATTATTTTGGTACCTCGGGCGGCAGCGTGTGGGCGCAAACGGACTGGAGCGGGGGCAGCGGCTTTGCCGATTGGAATCCGGCTTTGCCCAGCACTTATTACGCCGCCGTTGGCAACATTTACGTAAATACAAGTAATGGGTCTAACGACGTAGAACTGGCTAAGGTCGGCAATCGCTACCCGACTAACGCCACTTCCACGCTGGAGTCGTCCGCGTTCGATAGCGGCAGTTCCAGCACGCAGTATACAACCTTAAGCTGGCAGCCGACTTCGCAGGCGCCGAACACGTTTTTGGGTTTTCAGCTGGCCAGTAATAACGACGACCTGACTTGGAACTACGTTGGCCCTGACGGCACGGCCAATACTTATTACACCGTGCCGGGCACTAACATTAATCCCGTCCATAACAATAACCGTTATGTTCGCTACAAGGCTTACTTTGAAACCGCGGATAATCAAAAAACGCCGGTACTCAGTTCCGTTTTGGTAAATTTTGTGTCCGGTTGTTTCGCGCCGGGACAATTTTTCTTTGATAACTTAACTCCCAGTAGCGGCAACGCTTACTCCATAACCGCCTCGCTGCCCGGCTACCAGACCCAGACGATTAACGGTATTATGATCGGCGGCCAGCAGACTATTGAGATTTTATTAAGCCCGTAATATGAACCAGACGTTTTTTGTCACCAAACAGCGTGGGCGCCAAGGCGGCGCTGGGTTCACGTTGGTTGAAATGATGCTGGCTATTTTTATTTTTACCATGGTTTCGCTCGGCCTGGTGACGATAATGTCTAATTTGTTCAGTTTTTCCGGAAAACAAAGCGGATTACTGTCGGATCAGGACCAGGCGCGGCTTTTGGTCGGGCAGGTTGTTTATCAGCTGCGCAACGCCCAGACCGGCAGCGACGGCTCCTACGCTTTGAGCGAGGTGGGCGACCAGGAAATTATTTTTTTCTCGACCGCAGGCAGCCAGCCGGGAGTGCAGCGTATTCGCTATTTTTTGCAAAACGGCGCTTTATGGCAAGGGCTGACTACCTACAGCGGGGGAGTTTACAACACCAGTACGGAACAAACTTTGCTTGTGCAAAATGACGTGGCGAATTCGCCAAGTCAGCCGATATTTTACTATTATGACGGCGATTACAGCGGCACGTCGACCCAAAGTTCACTGACTCAGCCGATTAATGTTACCCAGGTCAAATTTGTTAAAGTGAATTTGCTGATCGCCAACAAGGCCGGCGTGGCTAATAATAGCCCGTACGCGGTCGTGGCCGGTGCCGCCATTCGTTCGCTTAAAACTAATTTAGGAAAGTAGGCATATGCCCAAATTTGCTTTTGCAATCGCGCATCGCCATCGGCAAAAAGGCTTCTCCATTATTTATACCGCTTTAGTGCTTTTTATATTTTCGCTGGTGCTTTTGGCTGTGCTGCAGTTTGCCATCAGCGAGCTCAAATTAGTCCGTTTAAGCACTAACCGCGAGCAGGCGTTCCAGATCGCCGAGGCCGGAGCCAATTATTACCAATGGCACTTGGCGCATTTTCCCACGGATTTTTGGGACGGCAACGCCAGCACCACACCCGGGCCGTACGTGCACGACTACGTGGATAAAGATACTAACCAGGTAATTGGCCGGTTTGCGCTGACGATTACCCCGCCGCCGGTCGGTTCTACGATTGTGACCGTACAGTCCGTTGGCTATACGCTGGCCGAACCTAATCACACCAGGACGGTGACGGTGCGTTACGGCATTGCCAGCCTGGCCCAGTACGCGTTTTTAACCAACACCGACCTGTGGATCGGGCCCAACGAAAGCGTTAGCGGGCAAATCTTGTCCAACGGCGGCATCCGGTTTGACGGCACCGGCAACGCCCCGATCCAGTCCGCCCGCCAGACATATAATTGCCCCGCGTGGTCGGGCGCGCCCTGCCCGACGGTGGAGCCTGGCGTCTGGGGTTCGGCGCCGGCCAGTACCCAGGCTTTTTGGCAATTCCCAGTCTCTAACTTTAGCTTTAGCAGTATTACCGCTAATTTAGCCAACCTAAAAAGCTTGGCGCAGACCGACGGCACGCCGGCTTACCTTTCGCCTTCCAATAAGCAGGGCTATATTTTGAATTTTAACGCCAACGGCACGGTAAATATTTATTTGGTTAAAAAGTTGTTGAACCCGCCAGCGCAGGCTTGGGACGTGAACGGCACGCCGATCAACAAGTCGATCGATTACAATTCAACCCAGCTGCAGTTGCTATACAGCAACGCGGCCATTCCGGCCCACGGCGTGTTTTACGTGGAAGATAACGTTTGGGTATATGGCACGGTTAAAGGCCGGGTGCAGGTGGTGGCCGCCAAGTTGCCGTATAGCGCTTCCACCGCCCCGCATATTTTTATCCCGGATAATATTGTTTACGCGGCTAAGGACAACACGAACGTGCTCGGTTTGCTCTCGCAACAGGACATTGTGGTCACTTACAACGCGCCAACTAATTTGGAGATCGACGCGGCCATGGTCGCGCAAAACGGCAGTATTGAGGTGTATGACTACCCGAATTACACCAATGTCAAGAACAGTATTACCGTCTTCGGCAGCATGGCTTCTTATGGCCCTTGGACTTGGACGTACGTTGACAGCGGCGGCAACGTGGTTTCCGGCTACGCCAACACTTACACGAACTACGACAGTAATTTGCTTTATAGCCCGCCGCCGAGCTTCCCGCAATCCGTCACGGGTTATCAGGTTTTAAGTTGGAGCAGTAATTAGCCGAGGTGAAAATCAATGGCAAAAATTTATAAAATTGCGATTAGTTTGACGTTAGCGGCGGCGGCGCTGTCGCCGGGGTTGACCGTGGCAGCCGCCCGGCAGACCGCCAGCGCTTCAGTGCCGTCGTTACCGCCGCTGCAGCCGACTCCGGCCGGCATTGGCGCTAACTTGAACCGGAATATCAATTTTCAGTCCGACGCCCAGCCGGTGCTGGTGCCGCTGCCGCAGTCGGCCGCGGAATCTTCCACCGCGCCCGAGTCGACAGCTTCTCCCGTTCCGACCGCGCCACGATCAGCGCCTTATTTGAAAACCGTACTGTGGGTCGCGCTGGCGGCGCTGCTCATTGGTTTGCTTTGGTTGTTAATGGGTAAAAATGACAAAAGTTAGCGGCCGCTGCCCTTATTGCGGCAATAATCCGGTGCCGCATTTGGCGCACTGGTATTTTGAAACGTTAGATGTCGGCTTGGCGCCATTGCGCCGTTTTTTGCTATACAACGCCTGGTCCCAGGCTTTTGGCCGCTGGCTCGGCAGGCGCCGGGTCGGCTGGCGGGCAGCTCGCTTGTGCCTGCGGCTCGGTTTGGTCAGGCAGAATTTTGATTTGGCCAAGTGCAAGGTCAGGCGCGCTCAGGTTTTATGGGAGGAGGCCAAGCGCCGCGGCATCGTTATGTCGGAGTTAACTTTATTCGGCAAAGGAATCGATGTTTATTTGGCGGAAAAAACTGCGGCCGCCGAAGACCGCGCGTTGATTTTTAGCGGCCTTCCGCGGCCGGACGGCAGCGGGCCGACGCTGGACATGATGGACGACAAGTTGTTGCTCAAGCGGCGGTTGGCCGCGGCCGGATTGCCGGTGCCGCAAGGGGGAGCCGCCTGGACCGTTGGTGGGGCCTTAAAAATTTTTCGGCAAGTCCAAAAGCCGGTTATTGTTAAGCCGCGCAGTGGCAGCCGCGGCCGGCACACCACCACTTTTATTTTCAGCGAGAACGATTTACGCCGCGCGGTTAAGGTTGCCAAACAATTATGTTCGTCCGTGGTGGTGGAACAGCAGCTGCTGGGGCCGGTTTACCGTGCCACGGTTATTGGCGGGCCGGGGACAAACCTGCGGGAGTACCGCCTGGCCGGGGTGTTGCGCGGCGACGGGCCGCAAGTTACCGGGGACGGCCGGCATAGCATTGGGGAGTTGGTTAACTTAAAAAACCAGGAACTGGACGCGCGGGTAAAAAAGATCCAAGCCAGCCCGGAAATGGACTTATTTTTGTCGCGGCAAGGATTGGCTTTGTCCTTAATTGTCCCGGCCGGCCAGTTGGTTAGCTTGTCGGAAAAAGTGGGATTGGGTTACGGCGGTTCCAGTAGCGAAGATTTTGACATTTGTCATCCGGATAACAAAGAATTGTTTTTGCGCGCGGCGGCCGCGCTTGGCGATAGTATTGTGGGATTTGATTTTATGATTCCCGACATCGCCATTTCCTGGAAACAGCAAAAGTGCGGTTTTATTGAAGCCAATAGCTTGCCGTTTATTAACTTGCACCACGACCCGCTGAAAGGCACGCCGCGCAACGCCGCCGCGCTGGTTTGGGACAGTCTTGGCTGGTAAAATATATAAGGTATTATATAATACATTATATAATGTTATGCCGACGCAGAAATTAAAAAATAAAAACATCCGCAAATTAATCAAGTTGGCCGGAAAGTCGACGGTGGTTAGTCTGCCCGTTGACTATATAAACCAACTTGGCTGGCGTCATGGCCAAAGAGTGGTCGTGCAAAAACGCGGCCGACATTTGACCATCAAAGACTACCGGCCTTAAGCCGGTTTGCCATGGGAACCAAAACGCACATTATAAAAAATTTTGAACAGCTGGCATCGACGAACGTGCGTCGGCAGGCTTTGCGCATTGCCGAAGCCGGATACCTGGCCATTCAGACCGCGCCGGCGGTGCGGCAAGCGGTTAAATACAACCGGAAAAAAAACGTGTTGGAAGCCGGCGGGAAAAAATACCGCCTCGGCGATTACGAAAAAGTCATGTGTGTGGGGTTTGGCAAGGCGGCGCTGGATGCGGTCAGCGAGCTGCAAGCCCAGCTTCAAGATATTATCAAATGTGGTTTTGTGATTGACTTAAAAGAGGGCAGCCTAGGCAACATTGTCTGTAAAGTTGGCACGCATCCCTATCCGACCAAGGTGAACATTCAGGCTACGGCCGAACTGATGGAGATGCTTAGCACCTGCACGGACAAAGACTTGGTGCTCTGCGTGGTCAGCGGCGGGGGCAGCGCGCTTTTGTGCAGCCCGCATGACCTGTCTTGTGAGCAGGAAGTGAGTATAATTTCAGCGCTGACGGTTAAAGGCGCGACCATCCAGGAATTAAATACCGTGCGTAAGCATATTAGCACCGTTAAGGGCGGGCAATTGGCCAAGCTTATGTATCCGGCCACGGTGGTGGCGTTAATTTTTTCCGACGTGCCAGGCGACGATTTATCCATGGTGGCCAGCGGGCCGACAATTTTAGACGTCACGACCACGCGCGACGCTAGCGCGATTTTACAAAAGTATGACGTGCTGCAAACTCTAGATTTGCCATCGGTCAAGTTAATTGAGACCCCGAAAGAACAAAAATATTTTAATAAGGTCAGTAACGTGTTAGTGGTTTCCGCCAAGCAGGCCCTTTTGGCCATGAAAAATGAGGCGGAATTGCTCGGGTACGCGGCCGTTGTGTTTTCCGACCACTTCCAGGGCCAGGCGCGGCAGCTTACCGCGCAAATAGTGAAGGCCAGCAGGCCACACCAGGCGCTGTTAGGCGCGGGGGAGAGTACGGTCAATATTGTCGGCAAAGGCGTGGGCGGACGCAACCAGGAAATGGTTTTAGCGGCATTGCCGCTGCTGCAAGACGGCCAGACGCTGGTTTGCGCGGCAAGCGACGGCCACGATAACACCGACGCGGCCGGGGCTCTGGCGGACGCTTCTTCTCGCGCGCGGGCCAAATCCTTGGGGCTTGAGCCCAAAGCGTATTTAGATAACAACGACAGCTTCCACTTTTTTGAAAGTTTGGGCGACCAATTGCAGACCGGCCCAACCGGCAGCAACGTTGCGGATTTTTTTGTTTGCCTTTGGTAATAATAACGACGGGCATATGCCAAACCACGGTAAGTCGCGTTTGAGTAAAGCGCGGCTAGAAGCGATCAAATTAAAGTTTCGCCAGTGGCGCTACAGCCAGGGCCCGCCACAATTGCCGCGGCCGGGCCGCGGCTGCCGGGTGGCTGTAATTATTCCGGCGTACAATGAAACCCCGCGGACGCTGGTGCGGCCGCTGCTATCCTTAGCGGTTCAATCGGGAGTGGTATTTGACGTTTTTGAGGTTTTGGTGGTCGTGAACAATAGCAGGCGCCAGGCACGGCGTCGCAGCCGGGAATTTTTGGCTAACCAGCGCTTGTTGCGGTGGCTAGAAAGCGTGGCCGCCGGGTCAGCTAAGGACGAGGCGGGAAAAATTATCCATCGTTCGGGTTTGGTTGTGCACGCTTTGGACAAGTCCAGCCTGGAGCGGACGGAGGCGGACAACCACGTTGGCCACGCTCGCAATGTTGGCTGTTTGGAGGCGTCGTTAAGATTTTTATCGGGCCCATGGCGCGAGCGGGGGATTTTGGCGTTTACTGACGCCGACTGCCGCCTGTCGCCAAATTATATCAGGGAAATTATTGCCACGTTTGACCAATATCGCTGTTTGAATGGTTTGTCGGGCGCGCTAGCGCACGAGATCGACGAAACTTTGCCAAATCCGGCGCTGGTCAAAAAAGCTTTTGACGCCCACGTGGGATTTTCGGATAAGTTTTATTTGGCCCGCGGTTTGGCCTTAAAGCGTCGAGACGGTTTGCGCGGTCCGGTGCTGCTGGCCGGGGCTAATATGGCGGTGTCGGTAAGCAGTTGGCTGCTGGCCGGCGGCTTACCGAACCGGCCGAGCGGAGAAGATTATTATTTTGGCCGCGCAGTCGAAGACTTGCCCGGTGATGTGGCCGCGACCGATCGTTATACGGTTTACCCGTTAATTCGCAGTTCGGAGCGCGCGGGGTTGCATAGTTATGGCCGGCGGGTAAGGGAGATTACCGCGGCGGTTGCCGCGTTTGTCTCTGGCGACAGCTCGCGAATTTACATTCCTCACTTGCACCGGCGCAGCGGGTTTATTAATCGATTAATGAGGCAGGCTGAAGCCGCGCCGCTTAACCAAAAACAAATTTTAAGTTTAATGAAGACTTACGGCTGTGAGGCCAAAGCCCTTGGCCAAAAGACGCTGGATGGACTGGCTAAGGTTTACAACCAGCAAGCCGCGCGGCCGCGCCACTTAAGGGATTACGGGCGGCTGGAGCGGCGGCTGTGGCAGGCGCTGGGTGACCGGCTGCCGGTTTGGGACGCGACGGAAAAAATTATTCAGTCAGAACAAGCATGATAGAGTTGGATTTTAATTTGGTGGGGCAAAGCGGCCCGCGCGCGGCTGACACACTGCGCCGCTTGTTGGTGCCGCGAATTTTAGAGCGGCTGCCGCAAGCGGAGCTGGTAATCTTATACGGTTCGGCCGCGCGCGGCGAGCTGACCGCCGACAGCGACATTGATGTGATGGTGTTTCTCCCAAAAAAACAGTTGCAGCAGATTGGCGCGGACTTCGGCCAGTTGGCCGATGAGGTTTGGGGACGCACGCCCGTGGATTTGGGCGTACCGTTTCCCTTGGAGCTGTTGTTTGCCGACGAGGCGTGGAATAACGATTTCCTGCTTTACGCTTTGCACGAGGCGCTGCCGCTGCATGATCCGCGGGGATTGCTGGCCGGCCGGCAGCGGGTTTTGGCTAAGTGGCCGCCCGAGGTTAGGCGCCAAAAAACTGTTTTTGTTGGGCGCAAGATTATTGACTGGCTGGCCCGCTTGGAGCAGCGAGTGCGCAAGCGTGACCAGTTGGGCGCCGCGGCGATCCGCGCCAAGATCATTAAATATAATTTAATTTTGCTGCATTTGCGGCAAAATCAATTCTGGGTGGCGAGTAATTTGTACTATTCGGCCAAACGTTTGCCCGGTAGCGAGCGGTTTTTGGCGTCCGCAGATCGGTGCGTGGCCAACCTTTTGTCCGACCGGGCTGACGATTACTTGGGCCAGCTGACTAAGCAAATCCAGGAGGAGATTATCCAGGCCGGATTGTTGCCGCAGAATTTTTTTGCCAATTACCGGCCTTGGCGACAGCCACTGCGTTATCGCATTTCGGAGAACCTGCTGTAGTTTGGAAGTTTTACTATTTTATGCTTTAATATAAGGGAAAAGATAATATTTGAAATCAAAATTTATTATGAAAACCGTACCAATCAAACGCGTGCGGCGCGAAAAAAAGCGGACCCGCACCGGGCAAAAAGTTTTAAGCGGCATCGGCATTGGCGGCAGCGTGCTGGGCGGCGCGGCCGGGTTGTCCGGGGGGCAGGTACCGGTACAGCCGGAGCCGCCGACCCGGATAGTCAGCGGCCAAAACCAGAACCAAAAGGACCAACACGGCAAATCCGCCAGCGATAAAATCAAAGATTTGATTACCAGCGTTTTTGGCGTGCAAAAAGCTAAGGCCGATTATTATAATCAGGGTATGTTTGGCGGGAATGGCGGCGGGGCAGGCAGCGGCACGTTTGATTCTTTTCCCGATGTCGGCGGCGGCGGTTTTATTGATCCCACCGCCGGCAACCAGACTTTAAACGATTTGATTAACACGCCGATCAGTCCATTTGATCAAAGCGCGGGCGGCGCGACCTCTGGCGGTTTTGACCAATTTGGCGGGTCAGCCGGGGACCAGTTTGGCGGCGGTTCCGACTTTGGCAATCAACAGGACCAGGCGCCTAATGATGTTGGTACAGGTGGCGAATCGGGTTTCCAAACGGGCGGCTCTGGCGGCGACGCGGTTGAGCAAAACACCCAATCGTCTTTTGGTGATAACAGCGCCATGCCTGATGTCGGCAATAG
>JAGWQI010000074.1 GCA_028870105.1 Patescibacteria group bacterium | reverse complement strand
CAACGCGTTTGCTTTAGGCTTAATCTTGGCCGCCAAGCTGCAGGCGGAAATTTTAAAACGAGCCAAGCTCAGCTATGACAACCGGTCGCCCTTTTATTTGTACGTAGACGAGTTCCAAAACTTGACCACGGATAGTTTTGCCAGCATGCTGTCGGAATCGCGGAAATACGGGTTAGGCGTGCACTTAACCAACCAATACTTTGCCCAGCTGCCGGAAAATCTGCAGCAGGCGGTACTGGGTAATGTCGGTACTATTTTAGCTTTTCAAGTCGGCATGGAAGACGCGGAAAAATTGGAAAAAGAATTTTATCCGTTAACCAAAGACGATTTAGTTAATTTACAGCGCTACCACTTCCACCTCAAGTTGATGATAAACGGCCAATCCTCACAACCCTTTTCCGGGGTCAGCCTGCCGCCAACGGCAGCGGAGGCTAGTGAAACCCAAAGCCAAATTCGCGCTTTGACTAGGCTGGCCTATGGCCAACCCAAACTGCTGGTCGAAGAACAAATTAAACGCCGGATGGCTGTAGCCTAAAATATCTTTTTCCAAATTAAAAACCCCGACACCGGGGTTTTTAATTTTGCCTCTTACTGCGTCACCGTAACATTGACCAAAGTCTTACCGGAAGGATCTTTGCTAATAGTTATTTCCATGGTCGCGCCGGACTTCTCGGCTACCAGCTTTTTCATGACCGCCAAATTCATAGTTTCGCTGATATGCCAACCCTGTTTTTGCAAATAATCCTGATAGGCGGTAAAGTTATCGTCCATGGACTGCGCGCTCAAATAAACGCGAGTGAATTGCGTCTTACCGCCATCCGCGGCTTTAGATTCAAAGTTCTGCACGGCGGTTGCGGCTTTATCGAGCGGCAAATCAGCAGGCAAGCCGGACGGAATCTCGTTTTGCGGCAAAACTTTGGTTTCGCCGGCAGCCAAGCTTGGCTGGCTGGCTGAAGACTGGCTTGACTGCTGCTGCGGGGCGGGAGCGGATTTGCGCGTCCGAGCCACCACCGCAATTATTGCTAGTAGCACTATTAACACCACAATTGGCCCGTAATATTTTTTGTTGGGGTTCATAATTTTGCTGTTGCTAAACAAACTAATGATTAACGTTTAAATAAATTTGGTTAAAAACCAAAATTAATTAATCACAAACAAACCCTCTAGGGCTTTTCCTCAATCACCGGTACCCGGTTGCCCACGGAGAACATCTGCAAGGGGGTGTAGACGTTAACACCCGTGGCTGAGCCGGCAAAGTCAATGTGGGCGCTGTTCTGGAAGCGGGGGTTAGAGATGGTAATGGAGCTGGACGGGGGCAACTGGGCGTTGAAGGTCAGGGCCCTGGAGGTGCCGGCCGGGACAGTGTAGTTGGTGAGGTTAAACAGCAAGGTCTGGTTGGGGGCGGTGCCGTAAGCGCAGTAGTTGCCGGAACTGGCCGGGAAACTGGTGCCGGAACAGGCGCCGACGTAACTTAGGTTATTGCCGTCATACTTGGCGCCAAAGCCGCCGGCCGGCATCTGCAGGCTGGTGAGGGAATCGGTGATTTTCAGGCTGGTGGCGTCCACCGAGCCGCTGTTGCAGATATTGACGCTAAAGCTAAAGACGTCGCTGGCTTTAGGGGTAAGGTAGCTGGGCAAGGGGGCGCTGGCGCCATTGACGCCGTTGCAGGACGAGACGCCGGAGATGGGGACGTTGTTAACGGCGGTAATGAGCTTATCCGAGCTGCCTAATTGGGCCACGCAGGCTACGTTGACAATAGTACTGCCGCCGTTAAAGGCCACGGAAGAAGAATTACCGTAAGTATTGTAGGCTATAACCCAATACTGATACGGGGCGGTGTCAGAGCCAATACTGTAAGTGTAGGTATAGGTCTGGCCGGTGCCGGCTACGCTGGTGCTATTGATAGTGGCAATGGAACCGCTGCCGGGGAAAGCGCTGCCCGAGGGACCCTTGTAGATCTTAAAGCCGTCCTCATTGGTGGAGTTGTCGGTCCAGGAGAACTTGATGGTATTACAGGCCACGGCCGCGTTGGTGGCGTGGTTGTCCCAGGCGGGATTGGTAGGCGCGGCTGGGGGCGAACCACAGCTGACACTGGCAATACCGGTGGGGTTGGTGTTGGACGGGATCTTGTTGCCCGTGCCGCCTAAAGAGCCGCTGATGCTCTCCACCCAGTAATCGTACTTGGTACCGACCACGGTACCGTTGTCGGTGTAGCTGTTAACAGCGCCAACCGTAGCCAAGACCGCGCCGGGAGCGCCGGGGTGGTTAGCGCGGTAAATATTGTAGCCAGTGGCGCCAGCACCGCTTTGCCAAGTTAAGATAATCTTGGAGCAGACGGCGTTATCGGCGTTAACCGGACTGCCGCCTCCCCCGCCGCCGCTGTTGCCGCAATCGGCGTCGGTGGCGCAGGAATTAGCGCCGGCGCCGCTGACCCAGACGCAGGCGGCACTGCTGCCGCTGCCCTGGCAGGCTAAGTGGCTGCTGCCGGTACCGGGGTTACCAGCCTGGACCAGATACTGGACAGAGGCAAACTGGGGGGTGTTGGAAGCGCCGGTGGCGCTGACGGAAATATTACAGTTGTTGGTGCCGACCAAGGCGGCTGCGGGAGCGTCAACGGACACGGTAACGTTTGAACCACTGTTACCCGCTGCCACGCTGCCGGAAGAGGGGGAAACATGGCACCAGCTTTGGCCGGTTGTGGCCGTCCAATTTAAAGTGCTGCCGCCGCTATTGCCCACCACCAGGTTCTGGGTGCTGGGCGTAAAACCGCCGACCGTGCCAGCAAAGGAGAAGGAAGTAGGGTTCAAAGAGATGGTGGGGGGAAGCGGGGTGGTCAGGACCCAGCTGAGTTTTTGCGGTTGGTAGCCGCCGCCGTCAAAGTGCTCGAGTTTGATGATGTGCTGGCCGGGGGTTAGATTAGCGGTCACTACCCGGTTACTGGCCGGCTGATAGTTCCAGTTAGTGTAAATCGCACTGCCGTCGACATACAAAGCAAAACCATCTTCCCCATAGATAGTGAAGGTATAGGTACCACCACTAAAGTTAAACTTGCCCTGGTAGCGGGTGGAGTAGTTGGTGGAGATTTGGGGCACTCCACTGCCATATGGCGGGCTTTGGTTAACCACCATGGCAGTGTCGGCCGGGGAACTGACCGCGGTTTGATCCGGGGCATTGCCGTAATTTACGGTAAAATGAGGGCCGGTACCATCATTAAACAAACACCCCACCATTTGGTTGGTACCGGGATTTGTCTTACTGCAGGGGGGCGGGACAATGAGCTGAAAATTGGTACTCGCTTGGTTAGTGGGAATTGCGACTTGGTAAACACTAAAATTTACGGTAAAGATTCCGGGATTAGGGCCACTGTTGCTGGCAAAGCTGTATACAGTCACCGGGTTAAAATAGTACTCACCAGGAGCGTACGGGGTGGTGTAAAAAGACTGGGTGCCGGGGCCGGAAACCCAAGCAAAAGTGCCATTTTGGGGAGCGCCAGCTTGGCCAAGCTGAATGTAATCGCCAAAGCCGAAACTACCATTAGCCAAACTCACGGTCAAATTAACGCTATACGGAGTGTTTTCTTGCAGAAGCATTTTTGTCGGGCTTACTGAAATGGCAAGTGGCGAACCACACCTGGAATTTGTGGTTCCGGGACTGAAGCAGGTATATGTAATACCGGAAAAATTACTAATGTTACAGTCAGAATTATTGCAGCAATTCACACCATTTTGGCCGGCGACGCAAGCATTACTGTTAGCGCTGCACGAAGAAGTAACACCGCCTGACGTGCAGTTCCAAGTCCATGGGCCACCACCGGCAAAATTAGTCATTGTGGCACTGGAAACGCAAAGATTCGGGTCGGAACTGGAAAGATTAGAAAACGTACCCCCGTTATCGGTACCGCAATAATTGCCGCCACAGGAACCGTTACAATCAGATGCTGCATAACAGCTGCCACTTGACGGAATACAGCTATAATCAACCACACAAGAGCTGTTAACGCAGGTATACAATATTGAGGCCCCACAAACACTGTTACAATTGGAAGTAGTATACGAACCATTAGGATCAGCCACGCAGGAAGAGCCGCTGCAGGAATATGTGCTTACAGTATTGGCGACACATTGAGCGCTACAAGTCCCAGCATTTTGGCAGGTATAATTATAAGGGCAATCTGCATTTGAGTTGCAAGTTGGGGTTACGCAACTGCCATTGCAGCTTATCTGGCTACCGCTGCAGACTTGAGAACAATAGCCACTGGGGTCGTTTCCGTCGCACGTGATTGTGCCGTTTGGACAAACAGCGGTATTAACATTCGTCGGCGCAACCGTAGTACAAACAGGAACGCTTGGGAAATTGCAAGTTAATGAAAGAGGTTGATCGCTACACTGCGGATTACCTTGTGCGTCGCAATATGCAACACCCCAGTTACCAGTACCCGAACAAGTATAGGTGATAGCCTGGGCCTGATTAGCACTGCCAAAATACAAAATCCCAAGCAGTACTATAAAAAATACGTTTGAATAAAGCAGTGT
>JAGWQI010000073.1 GCA_028870105.1 Patescibacteria group bacterium | reverse complement strand
ACTAAAGTTATTTTAAAAGTGATTTTTGCCGCGCTGGTTTTGTGGTTTTTTTGGGCCGTGCGCGACATAATTTTACTAATGGTGGTTGCCTTGATTATCGCCTCGGCCATGGAGCCGCTGGTAGATTATTTGCACGAAAGAAAGATTCCGCGGGTCTTAAGCGTGTTGATGGTTTACGTGGTGGTTATTGGCTTGACTATTTTGGTCATTGCTTTAATGATCCCGCCGGTTATTGAGCAGTTCAAGGTACTGAGAGCTAACTTGCCGCAGTACAGCCAGGCGCTGCAAGCGCAGGTTGGCGGTGTGACGCTACAGAATTTTTTCCAGGAGCTGGTGGCCGGCTTAGGTACCGGCGGCAGCGTGGTGCAACGAACATTCGGGGTATTTAACACGGCACTCGACGCCATTGCCGTGCTGGTGATTTCTATTTATTTGGTGGCTGAAGAAAAGGGCATGAAGACATTCGTGGCGGCGCTGATCCCGGCGCGCCATCATGAATTTACGCTGACCTTGCTAAACAAGATCCAGAAAAAAATGGGTTTGTGGGTGCTGGGACAATTTTTAATCAGCTTCGGTATTTTCTTGTTTACGTATATTGGCCTGTCGCTTTTGCACGTGCAGTACGCCTTGGTTTTGGCCTTGGTGGCGGGCTTGTTTGAGGTGGTGCCGTACATTGGTCCGTTCCTTTCGGCTATTCCGGCCATGTTTATTGGGTTCATCCAGGCGCCGAGCTTGGCGATCTGGGTGGCAATTTTGTATTTGTTCGTGCACGAATTTGAGGGGTACGTGCTGGTGCCTAAAATTATGCAAAAAACCGTGGGCCAATCGCCCTTGTTGACCCTGCTGGCGCTATTGGTGGGATATCAGCTGGCCGGCGTGATTGGCTTGATTATTTCCGTGCCTTTGGTGGTGGCTGTGGCTGTGGCTGTGGAAGAATTTTGGCCTAGCGGGCAGAATTAATTTTGTGGTATGGCGGAAAAAGGCGAACCAAGCGACTTGCCAAAGCAGGAACCTTCTGACGAGGAAATAAAAGCGGCGCTTGACGACATCTTAGCCGAGGCCAATTTGTATTTATACGCTATCATCAGAGACGCGTTAATTAAACGTGGCGCAACTAAAGAACGATTAGAAAAACTCGAGGCTGATTTTAAACAATATACGGATTTAGTCAGTGGCGGCTACCGGCCGGCTGACATTAAAGCGCTGTTGCCTGATAATTTATTTGTCCAGCTGGGCGGGGAGGTGGTGCGCCAAATTGCTAAACGAGAAGGTTTTGGCCCGAATCCTTCAAAGGATCAGATTGAAAGCAAAATAAAAGAGCTGGAGCCGGATTTAAAGCAACGCGCCAAGGATTTGTCCAATAAGGGGCGCAAAAATTAGGCTGCGGCAGCGGATTTGTCTGAACTCTACGAAAATTGTATAATAATAGGGCAAAACCGGCCCGCTTCCTGTCATTACGAGGAACGAAGTGGCGGAATAATCCTTTTTGGATTACCGCAACTCTTCGGGGCTCGCAATGGCATTTTTATATTTTATGCCCGACAAGTTTTACATCACCACCACTTTGCCGTACGTTAACTCCGACCCGCATTTGGGGTTTGCTTTGGAATTGGTGCAGGCCGACGCTATCGCGCGTTATCATCAAAGCGTATTAAAACAGGGGGTGTTTTTTAACACCGGCACCGATGAACACGGGCAAAAAGTTTACGTTAAGGGTAAGGACAGCGGCAAAAGCATCCAGGATTACGTGGACGAATACGCGGCTAAGTTCCGCGAACTGGTTCCAGCCTTGGGTATTTCGCCGGAGATCCATTTTATCCGCACCACCGATCCGCATCATGTTCAGGCCGCACAAGAATTTTGGCGACTGTGCGACAAGGCCGGAGATATTTACAAAAAGAACTACCAGGTTAAGTATTGCGTGGGTTGCGAGCTGGAAAAAACCGAAAGCGATTTGGACCAAAGCGGTCATTGCTTAATTCATCCGCACTTGGAGATTGAGCTGATTGACGAGGAAAATTATTTTTTTCGGTTTTCCAAGTATCAGCAGCCACTGTTGGATTTTTATGAACAGCACCCAAATTTTGTGGTGCCGGACTTCCGTTTTAATGAAATAAAGCAATTCGTAAAAACCGGCTTGCAGGATTTTTCTATTTCGCGCCTGGCCAAAAAAATGCCGTGGGGCGTGCCCGTGCCCAAAGACAGCGAACACGTAATGTACGTGTGGTTTGACGCATTGATTAATTACATTTCGACCCTGGGCTGGCCCTCCTTTGCCAAGACTTCGGAGGGTAAACCCGATGGATTTGTGGAATTTTGGGGCACTAAGGGTCACGAAAATTGCGTGCAAATCGCGGGCAAGGACAATTTGCGCCAGCAATCGGCCATGTGGCAAGCCATGCTAATGTCGGCCGGCTTGCCAAATTCCCAGCAGATCATCATTCACGGCTTCATTAACAGCGGCGGCCAAAAAATGTCCAAGTCTTTGGGTAACGTGGCCGACCCGTACCAGATCCTTGACCGGCTAAAGCAAAATGGCCTCACCCAGGAGCAGGCGACCGACGCCGTGCGCCATTATTTGTTGCGCGAAATCCCAACCTTCGAGGACGGGGACTACACATGGGAAAAGTTTGTGGAAAGTTATAACGCCGGCTTGGCGAATGGGATTGGGAATTTGACTAGCCGAATTTTGAAGATGGCGGTTAATGCGGGAATTCAGAACGAAGAACTAAGGGCTAGAGACAAAATGGAAGTGTACAAGGACGAGCTGGATGTGTTCAGCAAGCTTTTTGATAAATATCAAATTCAGAAGGCTTGCGATTGGGTGTGGAACGATGTGGTAAAGAAAGCCGATGCTTATATCCAGTCAACGGAGCCGTTTAAAACAATTAAATCAGATCCCAAAAAAGGTAAAACGGATATACTGCATTTGTTAGACGAGCTATATCTTATAGCCGTTGCCTTGGAACCGATCCTCCCGCGGACCAGTGGAAAAATTTTGTCTGCGTTAACGGACCTGAAATCGGAAAGTGTCCCAAGATTGTTCCCCCGGATAGAATAATAACAAAATTATGATTGAAGACGATTCAAAATTTGAGCAAGTTGAGCAGCATAGGCAGCAGCAGGTTTTGGCCAGGGAGGAGGCCGCTCATTTTATTGGTTCTTGTTTGACCGATATTAGCAGGCTGGGCGCAAACGATTCCGAGCCGAGCGAGTTATTACGTTTGCAGGCGGAATTGCTGCGGGGCGAAATTTCCCCGCAAGTAGCGCGAGCAAAAGCCGCGGAAATAGTAGCCAGAAAGAATCCCTATCACTAACATGCTTATTGACACTCACGGTCATGTGAATTTTCGCGCCTTTCAAGACGACGCTAAAGAAGTCCTGCAGCGGGCTTTGGACAGCGGCGTGCAGGTAATTACGGTTGGCTCACAAATCGACACTTCCCGTAGCGGCGTGGAACTGGCCAACCAATTTGAACTGGGGGTTTACGCTGTGGTCGGCCTGCACCCCGAGCATACCCATTCGCAGTACGTGGATGAGGAAGAAACGCATTTTAAGACCCGCGAAGAAGTGTTTGATTACGAAGCCTACAAAAAGCTTGCCCAAGATCCCAAAGTGGTCGGCATTGGCGAGTGCGGACTGGATTATTACCGCCTGCCTGCCGAGGTCCATGAGGGGTTCCATGAGGAAATTAAAGCCAAGCAGAAGGCCGCGTTTCGCGCGCAGATTAAGTTGGCCCGGGAGCTTAATAAGGTTTTGGTTATCCACAGCCGGCCGGCCAAGGGTAGCGATGAACTGTACGAACACTTGCTGCAAATCTTGGACGAAGAAGGCGTAAGCGGTGAAAATATGCGCTTTGAGGTCCATAGCTATACCGCCGGTCCGGAATATTTCCAGAAATTTTTGGATCGCGGGGCTTATGTAAGTTTTAACGGCATTATTACTTTTGACAAAACCGGTAATATGGAAAAGTTGGTGGAAATGGCGCCGCTAAACAGAATAATTTTAGAAACAGACTGCCCGTACCTAACGCCTGTGCCTAATCGCGGCAAGCGGAACGAGCCAAGCTTTGTGAAATTTGTGGCGGACAAGGTGGCGGAGATAAAAAAAATATCAGCCCATGAGGTTGCCGAGACAACCACGCGGAACGCGAAAGAGCTTTTTAAGATTTGATTTATGCAAAAGTACAATCCTAAAAAAATGAAAGCGGGTGGCCCGCCTTCGCTTAAGCTACGGCGGGTAAACAGAAAATATGAATAAATATAATTTTAAGAAAATCGAAAAAAAGTGGCAGGATTATTGGTCAAAGAAAAAAGTTTTTCAGGCCAAGGATTTTTCCAAAAAACCCAAAAAGTACATTTTGGTGGAATTCCCTTACCCGAGCGGCGCGGGGCTGCACATGGGCCACTTGCGACCGTATGTGGCGGCCGATGTCTACACGCGCCATTACCGCATGCGGGGCCATGAGGTAATGTTTCCCATTGGCTGGGACGCCTTTGGCTTGCCCGCGGAAAACTACGCTATTAGAATGGGCGTGCATCCGTCTAAAACTACGGCGCAGAACGTCAAGAACGCCAAACAGCAAATGCTGTCGTGGGGCCTGAGTTTTGACTGGTCGCGCGAGGTTAACACT
>JAGWQI010000007.1 GCA_028870105.1 Patescibacteria group bacterium | reverse complement strand
TTTTGGCCGTTATTGGCAAATATTTCCTGTCTGAAAAATCGAAATAATTAAGCCTAAAGTGAATCATTTTGCCGGAATTGTCGTATTATTAAGTAGGACTGGCTATTTTTACCAAAATCGCCTATAATTAAGGTGTGAAGGTCTCAACCATTGGTTGACGTAGTCCTACCATTAATTCAGAAAGGAATCATATGAACAAACTTCAGCTCACCGAACAATTGGCCGCCAAATTGGGAATTACCCATTCCGAGGCGGAGAGATTTTTAAACACGTTGATCCAAATGGTGTACGAACAGCTGCGGACCGGCGACAAGGTTAACATTTCCGGTTTCGGCCAGTTCTCGGTTTCGCACCGCGCCTCGCGTATTGGCGTGAATCCGCGCAACCCCAGCCAGAAAATTACGATTCCCGAACTCAATACCCCCAAGTTCAAAGCTGGCGAAGCGTTTAAAGAGGCGGTTAAACTTAGGTAATAACGGAATTTTAAAAAAGCCCCGTTTGGGGCTTTTTAAATTTTGGAGCGGGTAGCGGGAGTCGAACCCGCATCATCAGTTTGGAAAACTGAGATAATAACCGCTATACGATACCCGCCTGCGTAAAACTTAGGCGGGCAGGCCCGCTTTGCAAGCTCTAATGTGACAACTGACTTATTATAGACGATTTTGGCTATTAGGTTCAAGCGTTGTATACTTTAGGTATGCATTTTTTTTGGATTATTATTGGTTTTCTCGTCTTCTACATCTTCTTGGTCTATGTGGCCTCGCGTTTTGTGGTGCCGTTTATGGGCTGGGCTGGGTTTAAGCCGGCGACGGACGTTCCGCCAGAACTCCAACCTGTCATTCAAGATTTGGAAAACAAAACCTTTGACCAATACACCTATTTGCAGGCGGTGTTTGATTTAATTATGCAAAAAAATTTTAAGCAGTGGAACCACACGCGTTTTCAAGCGGCCATTCGCTTGCCGCGCGCCTTTGTAAAAGATTTAAGCGAAATTTGGAACACTCAGGATTTTATTTACTGTACCGGCATGAATTATCTGGCGGCCGCGCTGCTGGTGAATGGCAAATATTTCAAGCCACAGGACATAAAAGTCCGCCACGTATTTGTAAATTTTTTTATCCATCAGTATTTGCAGGTGCGGGTGGGGGAGAAGTGGGTGGATTTTGATCCGGCCGGCACCGGCATCCGCGGAAAGCCCTTAGGCACGCACCTGGCGGGTTTTGGTTGACAATAACTTTAATTTGGCGTAAACTGCCAATAACAACCTAATATTAATTTATCCAGAGAGCAGTTAGGGAACTAGCCCTGTGACCTGCCGGCAACCTGCATCAAAATTGCAAGGTGCCAATTCTAGCCCTTTATGGGAAAGATGATTTATGATCTTACCCGTGAAGACGGGTTTTTTATTTAATCCAAATTCCCCGAATGTTCGCAATCCAAATTCCCCGAATGGACGCGGCAAAATTCGGGGCATGCGGATATTAATTCGGGGCATTAGGATTATCGTATTTTATGAAAAATTTTAATCACATCAAATTGTTTACTTCCGAGTCCGTGACCGAAGGGCATCCGGACAAAATGGCCGACCAAATTAGCGACGCGATTTTGGACGCGATAATTAAAGACGACCCGCGCGGCCGCGTGGCCGTGGAAACGCTGTTGACTAACGGCGTCTGCGTGGTGGCCGGCGAGGTCACGACCAAAACTTACGTTGACATTCCAAAAGTGGTGCGCTCGGTCATTAAGGACATTGGCTATACCGACGCCGAATACGGTTTTCATTGGGAAACCAGCGGAGTTATGGTGGCTATTAAAGAGCAGTCCAGCGACATTGCCCAGGGCGTGGACAGCTTTGTAAAAGGCAAGGGCGGCAACATTGTCAAAGAAGATTTGGAACATTTGGGCGCCGGAGACCAGGGGTTAATGTTTGGCCTGGCCACAGACGAAACCAAGGAATTTATGCCTTTGCCCATTGTTTTGGCCCACAAATTGACCAAGCGCTTGGCTGAAGTGCGCAAGAAAAATATTATTCGGGGCCTGCGGCCGGACGGCAAAAGCCAGGTGACCGTGGAATATAGCGGCGACAAAGCCAAGCGCGTGCACACGGTTTTGATTGCCGCCCAGCACGACTCAGACGTGGACAGCGGCAAGTTAAAAGACGAAATTATTAAGCACGTAATTAAAAAAGTCATTCCGGTTAAGCTTTTGGACAAGCACACCAAGATTTATGTGAATTCCACCGGACGGTTCGTGATTGGCGGGCCGCAGGGCGACACCGGGCTGACTGGCCGCAAAATTATTGTGGACACTTACGGCGGAGCAGGGCGCCACGGCGGCGGCTGCTTTAGCGGCAAAGATCCGTCCAAAGTCGACCGCAGCGGCAGCTACATGGCCCGCTATGTGGCCAAGAACGTGGTGGCCGCGGGTTTGGCCAAAAAATTGGAAGTGCAAATAGCTTACGCCATTGGCGTGCCCGAGCCGCTGTCGGTTCGCGTGGACAGTTTTGGCACGGGCAAGCTGCCCGACGGCCGGATTGCGGAAATTATTAGCCAGGTGTTTGACCTGCGTCCCGGCATGATCATTAAGAATTTGAATTTAAGAAGGCCGCTTTACCGCCAGGTGGCGGCTTACGGCCATTTTGGCCGCAATGATTTAAAGTTACCGTGGGAAAAAACGGATAAGGTAAAAGAGTTGCGCAAGCTGGCTAAAGCAAAAAAGTAATTTTTCAATAGCCATCGCTCCGGCGATGGTTATTTTTTTTAAAAAATGTTATTATAAAAAAGTTATTAGAGATTTACTTATGTCTGAGGAAGTAAAATACCGGGAAATATTGGGCCATTTGGAAGAAATGGAAAAACTCCCGCTCGAACAACTTAAGGTCGCGCTGCAGAGAGTGCAGGGATTTAAAAGTAGCTACGAAGCGGCGTTGGCGGCGCAGCGACCCAGCTTGGAGTCGATTAGGGCGCAATTGGATGGTTTGGAGTTTGTGCCTGACATCAAGGCGCAATTGCAGCAAATGGTCGTCCAGTATGAGAAAGAAATAGATAACACCGTAAAGATTATTGCAAACTTGCAGTTAATGGGTACTTTATTATTGGACGCGGTTAATAGGAGATCGGCGCAGAGGGGGCCGCAAAGACCAAATTAGTTTTTTATTTTATGGACCGAAATTTAGCTTTAGAATTCGTGCGAGTGACTGAGGCGGCGGCAATAGCCGCTTCTGCTTGGGTTGGCAAAGGCCAAGGTAAAAAAGCTGATGCCGCGGCCGTGGACGAAATGCGCGACCGGTTTAATCAAATTGATTTTGCTGGCACTGTGGTCATTGGCGAAGGCAGCAAAGATGAGTCTGCCGAGCTTTATAACGGCGAAAAAGTCGGTACCGGCAAAGGGCCGCGTATGGATTTGGCCATTGATCCTTTGGAATGCACGGATAGCGTGGCCTTTGGGCGGTATAACGCGTTGACCGTCATTGCGGCCGGCAGCCACGGCAGTTTGTTGAACGCGCCCGATACCTACATGGAAAAATTGGCCGTGGGGCCAAAGGCAGCCAAAGCCATTAAGTTGGGCGCGCCGGTTAAGGTTAATATTACTAAAGCCGCCAAGGCGCTCGGTAAAAAAGCCCAAGATGTGACGGTATGCATTCTGGACAGGCCTCGCCACCAGCAACTCATTAGCGACGTTAGGAAGGCCGGCGCGCGGGTGCGGCTGATTACCGACGGCGACGTGGCCGGGGCCATTGCGCCTTGCCTGCCGGAATCGGGGGTAGACATGCTTATGGGAGTTGGCGCCAGCGCTGAGGCCGTGCTGGCCGGCGTCGCGGTAAAAATCCTTGGCGGCCAGCTGCTGTGTCGGTTTAAACCCAAAGATGAACATCACGCATCGGTGCTCAAAAAAGCCGGGCTCAACACCACAAAAATTTACTCAGTCAGCGATCTCGCGAAAGGAAAACAACTAACCTTTACCGCCACCGGCGTGATTGACGGCCCGCTGCTTTTAGGCGTGCGCTTTGCCGACCCCGCCATTATTACGCATTCCATAGTCATCCGCGGCCAGAGTGGCACCGTTAGATATGTTACTACCCATCATCACGAAAAATAAGCTTATGCCAGACCCAGAAAAATTAAGAGGTAAAATTCCCATTGAGGACTTACGAGGATGGGTGTCGGAATTGGAAAATGCCGGAGCGTCAAATGAGGTAGTTGGGAAATTTTTTTATGATCACATGAAGCGAAATGTTAAAGATGCTTTAAGAGCGGGTGCGACAGAAGAGTCGGTTGTGAAAATGATGGCACAAGAAGGAGAGAAAATGTTAGGAAGGAGTTTATCCCATACCGAGCTTGAGGATTTAAAAAATCGAGTTAGGAAATTTAGAGAAAGAATTAATGAGGAGAATGCAATATGATGGACCAAGAAAAAATTTCCCAACTTAGCGATATCGCCAAAGCCATGGTTGCTCCGGGCAAAGGCATTCTCGCGGCAGACGAGAGTATGAATACCGTCGGCAAGCGGTTTGCTTCCATTAATTTGGAAAACACTGAGGATAACCGCCGCGCGTTCCGCGAAATGCTTTTAACCGCGCCCGGGGAGGAGCAATACATTAGCGGCGTAATTCTTTTTGATGAAACGATTCGTCAGCGAACCTCTGGCGGCAAAAGTTTCGTAGAAGTTTTGCGAGCCGGTGGTATTTTGCCGGGCATTAAGGTTGATCAGGGTTTGGTTTCGTTTAACGGTTCCGAGGTGGAAAAGATCACCAAAGGTTTAGATGGCTTGGGTGATAGGCTGAAAGAATACGTGGCTTTAGGCGCAAAATTTGCCAAATGGCGGGCCGTAATTACCATCAGCGATTCCACGCCGACCCCTGAAAATATCGTCCAAAATACGGCCGATTTGGCCCAGTATGCCTTGCTGTGCCAACAGGCGGGTTTAGTGCCTATGGTGGAACCTGAAGTATTGCTTGATGGCAACCATAGCCTGCAAAAATCCACCGAAGTTTTAGAGCAAACCTTAATATCGCTCATAGCTGAGCTTAAGAAAGCCGGCGTGGCTTTGGAGGGGACGATCTTAAAAAGCAGCATGGCCATTTCCGGCAAGAACAGCGGCGTAAAAGACACGCCTGCCCAAGTTGCCGAGGCGACTATTGGGGTATTTAAAAAAGTCTTGCCTAAGGAACTGGCCGGAGTGGTGTTTCTTTCCGGCGGGCAATCAGAGCTCCAGGCTACCGAAAATTTAAACGCCATGCATCAGTTAGGCCAATTGCCGTGGCCGGTAACTTTTTCTTATGCCCGCGCCTTGCAGGACGGTGCCACCAAGACTTGGAAGGGCAATCCGGATAATCTTTTGGCAGCGCAGCGCGTGTTTTTGCATCGCGCCAAAATGAACAGCTTAGCCAGCCAGGGTAAATACCAGCCGGATATGGAGCAGGGTTTTTCCGCGGCCGCGGGCGGCGCAGCGACGCAAGATTAGTCAGGGCAAGAATAGGCAACAGGGAAAGGAAATAGAAGGCAAGCTCAAATTAGTAACTATCAAATACTATGGCCAAAAGCGCCGACGAGCATCAGCACCATGAAAATGAAGTAATTTGTTTTACCAGCCACGGCCGGGAAATTTGCATCCACGCTTCCCAACTGGAGCATATTTTTAAAAAGGGCAGCACGCGCGAGGTTTCCAGTTGGACCATCATGAAAATTATGGGGGAGTTTACCCAAGGGTTTGATTTTTTAAAGCGGTTCAAGAAATCGGTGAGTATTATGGGCAGCGCGCGCGTTGGCCTGGACCAGCAGGTCTATCAGGAGGCCACGGAATTGGCTTATAAGCTGGCAAAATCAGGGTTTGCGGTTATTACCGGCGGCGGGCCTGGTATTATGGAGGCGGCCAACAAGGGCGCGTTTGAAGCCGGCGGCCGCAGCGCCGGACTTAACATTCGTTTGGCCACGGAGCAGCGCACTAACCAATACGTTACGGAATCAGAGAGCTTTACCTTCTTTTTTACCCGCAAGGTCATGCTGGAGACTGGCGCTTCAGTGTATATATTTTTCCCCGGCGGTTTTGGCACGCTCGACGAATTTTTTGAGATGACCACCTTAATTCAGACTAAAAAAATCCGTCCGGTGCCGGTTATCTTAGTTAACAAAAAGTTTTGGCAGCCGTTGCTCGATTGGGTCAAAAATACGCTATACGAGGAAAGCCGCGCCATTAGCAAAGAAGATATGAATATTTACCATTTGGTCGACGACGCCGAAGAAGCGTTCGCGGAAATTAAAGAGCTGTCTAAAAACAAGCATTTATTTGATTGACCAAATTGCCAGTCGGACCGCGCCAACTTTATTAATCACGCCATTTATTTTATGCGTCCAGAAAATTTAAAAACTAGAATCTTTCTTGATTCCGGCGATCCGGATGAGACCCGGCAGGGTTTGGAGGCTTTAAAGTTTTTAGACGGCCAAACGACTAACCCCTCTCTGGTCGCCAAAAATCCGGCGGCGGCTGGCAAAAAGTTTTCCGCGGCCGAGGTCTTGAATTTTTACGAAAGCGTGGTTAAAGAGGTGTCGTTTTATTTGCCGCAGGGTTCGGTTTCGGTTGAGGTTTACGCCGACCAGGATACGCCAGCCGAAGAGATGCTCGAGCAGGGCAAACAGTTTGCCAGTTGGATTAGCAACGCGCATATTAAATTTCCAACGACCCAGGAAGGGCTAAAGGCCGCCCAGCAGGCGGTGCGGGACGACTTGCGCGTTAATATGACGTTAGTGTTCAGCCAAGAGCAGGCGGCCGCGGTTTACGCGGCCACCAAAGGCGCTAAAAAGGGCGACGTGTTCATTTCCCCGTTCGTCGGGCGACTTGATGATATTGGCCAAAACGGCATGGATTTGATTAAAAACATTGTGGAAATGTACAAAAATGGCGACGGTCACGTGGAGGTCTTAACCGCTTCGGTGCGTTCGATTGGCCACATAACCCAGGCAATTGCCTTAGGCAGCGATATTTTAACCGCGCCGCTAAAAGTGCTGAAAGATTGGGCCGCGGCTGGAATGCCGGTTAAGGACCAACAGCAGGATGTCCAGCCTTTGGCCTTAAAGCCAATTTTGTACCAGCAACTCGATTTAAATCAACCATGGCAGAACTTTAATATCCAGCACGAATTGACTGACAAAGGCTTGGCCAAGTTCGCCCAAGACTGGAATAATTTAATCGAGCAAGCTTAATCAAGATTAAGTAACTTAAAAAAGCCCGTCCGGGCTTTTTATATTTGACACATCTGCTTTGGTAGTCCCTAATGCGTTAGTTAGGCTTAGGGAAGCGGATTGTCACCAAATCTGTGGTCGGGCTGCTGGGAATCGAACCCAGTCTACCTGCTCCCAAAGCAGGCGTACTACCGGTATACTACAGCCCGAAAATTATTTTAGGTTAGCAACTCCGTAATTTTAGGTTTTATTTGGTAGTTTTTCAAGTCGTTCTTGAGTTTTTGTCTTTAGCCGGTATTTTTGCGTAATATAAGGGCATTTACAGCACAGGGTTTTGATGAGTTTTTGGTTTGACAAATAATGGAGAGTATTATATAATTAGTTAAATTTTCTGTTTGGAATGTTAAATATCCACATTCTATTGAGTTGTTATATTTTTTCAGAGAGAGCCAAAAAAAGCCGTAATGCTTTAAAAAGCTTTTAAATAAGCGATAAATTACGGTTTTTTTTGGTTTTTTTCCGCAAGGGCAAAAAGCCAAAAAAACTTTAAGCAACGTGTAACGGTTAGCCTTAGTTAGCGTCTGCTTAAGTGCTTAACTCTAGAAGCGGCCGAGCGCGGCTATAACAAACCCGCTTGCTGCTTGTTTGAGTTATGCCTGAATTTAATTATTGGGCCAGACAAGGCCAGTCGGTTGCTGCCCCGCTATTTTATTTCAAAAATGGCGCGGGGGACTGGTCGATCTGCCGGCGTTAAAGCTTTGTTTCGGCCTTCAATAATCATTCTTTTTTCCAAAAACATTTTTGGTGATCTCTAGAGCACCAAAGACGCGAGGAATAAAAGGGTGTCCCACATTTTTTAAAAATCGTGGGAAAACCAACTAATTAACATTTTCCAGAGCAAATTGATTGTCTCAATTGAATAATCAATATATTCTCGCGTTTAATCGCGAGCATAGCCTGGAAAAGGAGCAAAAAATGCAAGATACTCTCGCAAAGAAAGTCTTTGCTGTAGGCTCTGCTGTTGCCATGACTTTGTCCTTGGCCGTGCCGTTTGTGGCTTCTGCCGCCGTGCACAGCGCCGGGACCAATGTTTTGGCTTCCGACGGTACTATTTGGATGGTTACTTCCAATAATACCCGCCGCGCCTACACTTCCGCTGGGGCCTTCTTATCCTACGGTTTCAACTCGTTTGCCACCGTGGTACCGGCTTCCGCTGAAGACCTGGCTTTGCCTGTTGACTCGGCTGGGTTCATCCCGCCGCAAGACGGCAAAATCATCTGCTCTGACCGAGGCGCTGACAAAGGTACCTGCTACCTGATTACCGGCGGCATGAAAGCTGGCTTTACCTCCGCTTCCGTGTTCACTGGTCTTGGCTTCAGCTTCTCCAGAGCGCAAAAAGGCGATGTTTCGTTCATGTCATCCACGAGCAACATCAACAACACCACCATGGCTCACTTGCCGGGTGTGTTGGTTAACAACAACGGTACCGTCCAGTTAATGGGCGGCAGCGGCTTGTTGGGTATTCCGGACTTAAACACCTTCAACAGCTGGGGTTACTCCTTTGCTGATGTGGTGCCGGCCAACTCCGCTGATAAGGCCATGACCCAGACCGGCGTGATGGCTGCCCGCGTCGCGGGCCAGCTCAGCCCGAGCTGGACTACCACTCCGGGCCAACCGCCAGTTCCTCCGGTCGGCGGTTCTCTGAGCGTGTCCTTATCCTCGATGACTCCGGCTGCGTCTAACTACGCCGTCGGCGCCGCGTTCTTGCCGTTCACTTCGGTTAACTTCACCGCGGGTTCTAACCCGGTGGTGGTGACTACCGTGAAGGCGACTCGCAGCGGTCTCGGTGCGGACAGCAACCTGAACAACATGTACCTGTACAGCGGCAGCACCATGCTGGCGCAGTCAGCGTCCTTCCAGAACGGCGTGGTAACCTTTACCAACTCCGCTGGTTTGTTCACGGTTCCGGCTAACACCACCATGACTGTCACCATTAAAGGTGACTTGGCTTCCGGCAGCGGCAGCGGTCTGACTTATGCCTTTGGCATTAACAGCGCTTCCGACATTGTGTCCAACGCTTCTGGCGTTTCCGGCACCTTCCCGGTGACCGGCAACACCGTGACCAGCGCTTCCGTTTCCTCGCCGTCTTTGGCGACTTTGACGGTTGCCGCGGTTGCGGTTGGTACCAGCGTCAATGCCGGTACCCAGAATGTGTTGGCTGGTCAGTGGAACTTAACTTCCGCCAACAGCACGGTTGCGGTTAAGGGCGTAACCTTAACCATGATCGGCTCCGCGGCGGCCACTGGTTTTGCCAATTTGAAGTTGTACGCTAACGGTACCCAGGTTGGCAGCACGCTGACCTCCATGCCGGCCAACAAGGTCATTTTCTTTGACCTGACTGGCTCGCCGATTAACGTGACTACCGGCCAGACCGTGTCCTTGCAACTCAAGGCAGACGTTGTCTCCGAAGTCAACAGGACCTACCAGTTCTCGATTCAGCACAACTACGACTTAGTGTCGTATGACTCGACCTACAACGTGGGTATCCTGTCCGGCAGCACCTTCCCGATTAACAGCCCGACCAGCGCGGCTACGATTAACGCTGGTAGTCTGACTATTACCCGCGATTCCGCTAGCCGCACGGCTGCGGTCGTGGCCAGCCAGACGGCGATTCCGCTGGCGACCTTTGACTTCACCGCTTATGGCGAAGACGTCAAGATCCTCAGCCTGCCGATTAAGATTGTCGTTGACGCCGGCGGTGCCAGCATCAACAACATCAAGTTAGTCGATGACCAAGGTTATGGTTTGGGCACGCAAGTGACCAGCATCCAGAACGTGACTTCTGGCGGCTATACCACTACCTTTGGCGCTTCGTCTAACCTCAACTACGTGGTTCCGGCTAACACCACCCGCAAGATCAGCATTGTGGCTGACTTGACTTCGGTTAACGGCTCGGCTTCCATTACCGCTAGCTTGACCCAAGGTACTGCCAACGCCCAGGGTGTGACTTCGGTCAACAGCATTGGCACAACCGCCTCTTCCGGTAACGCCATTACCATCGCGTCTAACGCTTTGGCCGGCGTGATTAACAGCACTTTGCCGTCTCCGGTTAAAGTGGTTCCGGGTGTCGTGCATGCCAAACTGGCCTCGTTCAGCTTGTCCGCTGGCGGCGCTGACTCGATCAACGTGAGCACCCTCACTGTTGACGCGGCAGCTGCTTCGGTCACGAACAACTTCCAGAACATGCAGGTCTTCCAGGGTTCCACCCAGATTGGCAACACCCAGCCGACTATTAGCAACAGCGGCAGTTACACCTTTAGCCCGTCCTCGCCGATTGTGATCCCGGCTGGCGGCAGCGTCGTTATTGACGTTTACGCCGACCTGATCTCGAGCGCGAGCGCGAGCTTGTTTGCCAACCAGACTTTGTTCACCTTGGACAGCGGCTCCACCGCGCAGCTGGCTACCAGCGGCGCTTCGGTGTCCTTGTCCGGTAACGTGCCTGGCCAGACCATTAGCACTGTCGGTAACGGTTCTGTCACCGTTTCCAAGAGCCCGAGCACCCCGGTTTCCCGCCAGGTTGCCATGGGTTCCCCCGGCGTTGTGCTAGGTGTGATCAAGTTTGCTGAAACCACGGGCAACGAAGCCGCTACCTTGACCGATCTGACCCTAACCGCCACCGCGGTTGCCGGTACGACTCTCAACGGCAGCGCTTCCGGTTCCATTTCCAGCTTCTTGAATTTCACCATTGACGACGGTAGCGGCCACACCTTCACCAAGAGCACTTGGACTACCGGTACCGACGGTACCAGCACCAGGACTTACACGGTCACGTTCAACAACATCAACATTCCGGTCCCGATGGGTCCGAATGCTTACTTGAACCTTTCCGTGAAGGCTGACGCCAACTCCTTCACCAATGGTGCGGCTTCCAACTCCCAGTGGACTGTTGGTTTGGCCAGTGCCAGCGCGGCCACGATCCGCGGCGTTGCTTCCAACGCTTCGATCACCCCGTCGTTGACCACGAACGCCAACTCCAACACCACCACTTTGGCTAGGACCACTGTTACCTTTGGTTCAGTTGCTTCCATCACCAGCCCGATCACGGTTACCAACCAGACGGCCGGTGCTCCGAGCAGCGCTGAAAACGTAGGTATCTTCTCGATCACTGCCAACTCTGCGGCTGATGCGATTGTTACCAGCATCACCTTGCAGCAGGGCGGCCAGGCCCCGACCGCGGTCGCTGTAGCCTATTCGGTCTACGACGCCAGCAACGGCCTGTCCAGCGCTGTTGGTACCGGTAACCTTACCGGCACCGGCGCAGGCGCAATTACTCTGAACCAAAACTCCGCTGCTACGGATGGCGGTGTCAGAGTTCCGGCCGGTCAGACGAAGTACTTGGTAATCCAAGCCAACACCAGCAACTTCAACACTGGTAGCGGCGGCACTTACAAGAACTACACTCTGACTTTGACCACTTGGAGCTTTAGCGATGGTACGACCATCTTCGGCCCGTCTTCGGACGCCGCTGCGGTCCCGTCGCCGGTTACCAAGCAGTACTAAGCTTATGGCTTAGACCTCCCGCGGTCTTTGGACTGCTGAAGGGTATAAACCAACCCCGTCCTTTTAACGAAGGACGGGGTTTGGTTTTGCGCCAATAAAATAAGCCCCGCTGTTTAGGCGGGGCCGGGAAAATTATTTTATATTTTTAGCCAGCAGGCTTAAATCATCCGATAGCCAGGAGGCGAGTACTTTATCGTTATTGTCGATTTGAATAAATTCCAGAGGGGCAATCGCGCCATATTTTTTGGCCACTGCCGCCTGCGTAGTCCAATCGACCCGAAGCACTACGGTTTGGGCGGGGATTTTTTCCGGGTCTTTTTGCAAGTTAGTGTCGGCGTTCTTGCAGGGGGCAAACGAATCGGAGTAAAAGAACAGTACGATTTTTATGTTATTAGTTTTGGCTACGGCTAAGGCCTGGTCGCTGTAGTCCATATAGTAGCCGTGGGTTTCTGAGGCGGGGGAGGTGGTAATGCTTGTGGAGCTGCTGCGGCTCGGGGTAATGACAACCCCGGAGGCGTTTGGTTTGGGGGGTTGGGGAGCCTGTTGGTTATTGGCGGGTTTTTGCGCCGCGGCTTGGTCTGGCTGCAAAGCGGGAGTGGTTTGATTTTGGTTTTGACTTTGGTTTTGACTCGCCGCCGGCTTCGGCGAGTTGTGGTTACACGAGGCGGCAAGCAAAGCCGTGGCCGTTAATGCAAAAATCAAGCGCGTTTTGTTCATAAGCGAGTATTTTAGATTTAAGGGTACAGATATTATATCGGCATTGCCCGGCCGGGGCAAGCGGTAATACCGACCTGGCCGGTTTTTTGGTATAATGGGAAAGTTATGAATATCAAAGTTTTAGAAAAGTGGTTTTTTGGCTTGATTTGGTTAATGCTATTAGTGCCGTTCGTGGCCTCGGGTCAGTTTATTTACCCGCTGGTGGTGACCAAAGCCTTGTTGTTGCGGGGTTTGGCGCTGCTTATTTTGCCGATTTACGGCTATTTGGTTATTCGTGTCAAGGCTTACCGTCCTTCCTGGCGCAACCCGCTGACGGCCGCGTTGTTGGGTTTTTTTGTTATAAACTTACTGACTTCCTTTACCGGCGTGAACATTGACCGCAGTCTTTGGGGTAATTTTGAGCGCATGGGCGGGACGTATTATTTAGGGACGCTGGCGTTGCTGTATTTTTATGTTTTGCTCCTGGCGAAAATCAACAGCCGTTGGCTGCAGTGGTTGCTAAAATCGTGGGTTTGGGTCGGCGCGGTAACCGGGACCTACGCGCTGTGGGAAAAATTGGGATTGCCGCTGTTGTTTCCCGATCCCTCCCTGCCAGAGCGGGCCAGCAGCACCTTTGGCAACCCGATTTTTTTTGCCAGCTTTTTGGTGCTACCGCTGGCGCTGGCGTGTTTTTTCGCCTTGCAGGAGGAAGCCAGGAGCGCCAAACTTCGTTACTGGCTGCTGGCGGCGCTGCAGTTACTTGGAATTTATTTGAGCGTGACCCGCGGCGCGGCAGTCGGGTTGGCGGTTGGCGCGGGCGTGGCCGGCGTGGTTTACATTGCCTTGAGCAGCAAAACCCGCAGCCGGCGAATTGGCGTGGCCGCGATTGCCGCGCTAATTTTGTTGGCTGGGTTGTTCTTCGCGGTCCGCGGCAAACTGCCCGAGCAATCTTTGGCGCGGCGTTTGACCGAATTTCACGATTCCAACACCGTTTCCCGTTTGATTCAATGGCGTATGGCTTGGGAGGGGATACAAGTTCGGCCGCTGTTGGGCGTCGGGCCGGAAAATTATTATTACATTGCCAATAAGTATTTTGACCCGCAACTTTATAATTATGATTATTCCTGGTTCGACAAGCCGCACAATTATTGGTTGGAACTTTGGGCGACTACCGGTTTGTTTGGCCTTTTAAGCTATTTGGCGGTTGCGGCTTTAAGTATTTGGGCCACCCTGCGCGCCAGGCGGGCCGGGATCCTGTCAGGACCTGAGAGCGCGGCGCTCATTGGCGGCCTGGTGGCATACCAGGTCCAGAATTTATTCGTGTTCGACACCATTTCCGCGGCAATTATTTTTTTCATTTTTACCGCGTTTTGCGGTTATTTATACGAGGAAGCCGCGGCCGCGCCTTTGCCGGCTAAAGACAGGGCAAAATCCGCCGGCTGGGCCTGGACGCTCGGCCTTGGCTATTTGGCAATCGCGTATTTGGTGTATGCCAGCGTTTGGCAGCCGGCCAAAATTTCCCGGGATATAAATTACGGCATGACTGTTGGCAATACCGATCCGGTTAAGGCCCAAAGTTATTTTGAGGCGGCCGCGGCCGAACCGTTTGATTTTGATCCAGGCGAGCTGGGCGTGAAGTATCAAACCATGGCCATTAAAGCCGCGCTGGATTTTAAAGATCAGATCGGCCAAGACGCGGCTAACCGCGTCTTGGATGGCGCTACCGCGGTGTTGCGGCAGGTTACGGAACGGATTACCACCAATCCGGTGTACTGGTTTGATTTGGAGAATTTATACGCGGTTAAGGCCGACTTAAACAAGACGCCGGTCGACCCGGGCGCGGCGCCGGCGCTGGACCGCGCCGTGGCTTTGGCGCCCAGCCGCATTGAACCGAAATTTTTCCAAGTCCAACTGGCGGCCGTTGAGGGGCATAAGGACCAGGTTATCGCTCTGTCGGAGGCGATTGTCCGCGAGGTTCCGGAAAACGCCGAAGCCAAGTGGCGGCTGGCTTTAGCTTACGAGGACGCGGGCCGCAAACAGGACGCGGTAACGCTGGCCGAGCAGGCGTTGGCGCAGGGCTATAAGCCTAAGCTCGTGCAAGAAATTAAGTGGTTAATTAATTATTATGTTGACCGGCAGAATTTTCCCAAGCTGGTGGAGATGTTCCAGCAGGCGGTTAAGTTGAGTCCGGGCGATTCTCAATTATGGGCTAGTTTGGCGGCGGCTTACGCCAAGGTTGGCGACAAGCCTAACGCCATTGCCGCGGCGCACAAGGTCCAGCAACTAAACCCGGCTGCCGCCGCGGAGGTCGAACAATTTTTAAGACAACTTGAAGGGAGCGGTGGCCAGTAGCAAACATAAAAGTAATAAGCATTAAGGGACAAATCAAATCATTCTAAATTTAGATCTCATGAAGACCAAAATTGCCGCCAATATTTTATTCGCTTTAACCGCTTTGGCTTTGCTCAGCCCGCTGTGGGTATTCCGCGATCTGCTGTTCCCGTATATTACCAGCAAGGCTTTTACTTTTCGCGCTTTGGTGGAGCTGGGTTTGCCGTTTTACGTTTATTTACTGCTAATCCGCCCTTCCTGGCGCCCTTCCTGGCGCAACCCGGTATTACTGTTGGCCGCGGCGTTTTTGCTGCTAAGCTTTGTCTCATCGTTTGCCGGCGTTAACATGACCCGCAGTCTGTGGGGTAACTTTGAGCGCATGGGCGGGAGTTACTATTTGCTGCATTTGGTGTTATTGTCGCTTTACGTTGTTTTGCTCGGTCAGATTGGCGGGGCGTACATTAAGAACATGCTGTATTTTGCTTTGGCTGTATCGCTGCTGGTGACGCTCAACGGCGTCGGCGGCTGGCTGGGTCTGCCCACGCTTACGCCGGACCCTTCTTTGCCCACGCGCGTGTCCAGCACGTTCGGTAATCCGATTTTTTTGGGCAGCTTTTTGATCTTGCCTATGTTTTTAAGCGCGTTTTTTGCTTTGCAGGCGGAAAGCTTGGGCAAGAAAATTTTGTTTTGGGCATTGGTCGCTCTGCAATTCGCCGGTATTATACTTAGCGCCACCCGCGGCGCGGTGGTTGGTTTGGCCGTGGGTCTAATTTTAGCCGCCATTGTTTACGTGATTTCAAGCCGCCGGTCGGCCGTGCGTTTGTACGGTACTGTGGCCACCGTTGGCCTGCTGTTATTGTTTGTCGGCCTGTTTGTATTCCATCAAAAGCTGCCGCAGGGCGGGGCGCTTGGCCGGGTCTTTAATTTAGAGGACAGTAATGCTCAGGCCCGTTTAATTCAATGGCGCGTAGCTTTACGTGGTTTTAAAGACGACCCAGTACTGGGCGTCGGGCCGGAAAATTATTACATCATCGCCAATAAATATTATAATTCGGATCTCATTAAATACGACCCGTCCTGGTTCGACAAGCCGCATAATTATTTGTTGGAAGTATTGGTTACCACCGGGGTTTTGGGATTCCTCGCTTATATGGGATTAATCGCGGCCGTGTGCTGGGCGCTATACCAGGCTTGGCGGCGCGGGTTAATTAGCCGGCTGCAACTGGCTTTGTTGCTGGCGGGTTTTGTCAGCTACTTCGTGCAAAATTTGTTTGTGTTCGATACGATTCCCGCCAGTTTAATGTTTTATGTGTTCGTGGGTTTTGCCGGGTTTTTGTGGTCCGAACTCTCGGCTGGCCAAAACGGCCGCGCCAAACAAAAGTTGGTCTCTGGCCCACCCGCCCTGGCTTTAACCGCCAGTGGCTTGACTTTAATCGTGGCTGTCTATGCCGTGTATGTGACCAATATCGTGCCCGCCCAGGCCGCGCGCGACGTTAATTACGGTTACGCTTACGCTTCAGTCGATCCGAAAGTCGGCGTGGCTTATTTTAAAGCCGCGTTGGACTCGCCGTTTAATTTTGATCCTCAGGATACCGCCCAGCGATTTAGCGATTTTTCGGCGCAGACCGCGCAGAAGTATTATTCACAAGATTTGAATTTTGCCCTTGATACAGCCCAAAGGGCGCTGGATTTTGAGCAGCAGACCGCTAGGGGTATTGGCAACGATCCGGTTTCCTGGCAAAAATTGGCTAGCGATTATTATATTTTGGCATTTTTGCAAAAACAGCCTTTGCCGCCGCAGGCGGAACAGGCTGCCCGGCGGGCCATAGAACTGGCGCCAGGTCGTTTTGAACCGCAGATGTCGTTGGTTCAGGTATTTTTACAGGAAGGCCGCACGGATCAGGCCGTAGCCCAGCTGCAGCGCGTAACCGCGAGCCTGCCGCTGACTAACTACACGGCCTCGGCTTGGTGGACATTGGCCGATTTGTTACGGCAAAGTAACCACGCTGACCAAGCGCTGGCCATATTGCAGCAGCCATTGCAAGAAAAGTTTTTGCCGTCATCGGCGCGCGATCTTTATTGGCTATTGCAGTACTATGAACAGCAAAAAGATTACCAGAATTTTTTGTCTTTAGCCCAGGCTGGAGCCAAGACTTTTACTAATGACGCGGATATTTATTTTGCCGTAGTTCGCGGCTTGGCTGAAACCGGGCAGGTGGATCAGGCTAAATCCGTGGCGCAAAGCTTGATTACAGCCGACCCGCCTAACAAGCAGGCGGTACAGGACTTTCTGAAGACATTAAAATAGTTTAGCGATTAAAATACCCCTAAACTTAGGGGTATTTTTAAAGTGTTCGCTGGTTTTATTTTTTTCTTTATTTAAGGCGAAATTCGGCAATGTTTGCCAAAAAATAATTTTGCCATGTATGGGGCGTATTTTGGCGACTTAGGTTGAAAATTTAATCAAGTTATGTTAAGATAGCTCAATTTTAGGTATACGGAGGAAATGATGATCAACGTCAGTTTGCAGGTTTTAAAGCAAGCCGCAGTCTGCGACGGCACTGTTGAGGTCATGGTCGACCTGAAAGGGCAAGAGTTTCCCTTTTTGGTCGTGAGGCAAGAGTTGGAGCCGCGTCTGCCCGGATTTGTCGGGTTGGTGGACGGCATCGTATTCGTCGCTGATTCGACCCCAGAGCAGTATAGGCTTCCTGTCATCTGGTCGCAGGTTAAATGGGAGGTCGTGCGCGGGCGGCGAGATATCGTCTTGACTTTGATGGAAGAGCTTGGCAGGGTACCCGCCGAACTTTGCAAGCGCTACACTTGCTACCGCTATGATTATTTTCGCGCGCTGGCGGCATTCCTCAAGGCGGGCAATCCGGCGCTGGCTGAAGTTATTTCCGCGATCACTTATCTGCAGGGGTTAAAGTAAGGACAGGGCCGCTAAAAACCGCGAGACTGACGTGCTGGTGGCGGGCGGGGTCGCACTCGCTCGCTTTTATTTTTTTAAAACTGCTTCATATAGTTTTTCGGTCTCCGCCAGCATTTTTTCTTGGGTAAACTCTCGGGACAGTTCTCGCGCGCGCATAGCAAGCCTGGTTGCCAGGTTTCCGTCAGTCATTATTTGTTCCAAGGCTTGGGCCAAAGCCTTGGGGTTTTCCGGCGGCACGAGCAGGCCGCCGTCTTTGAGCGCTTCGGGAACGCCGCCAACTCGCGCGGCTATAATTGGCAGGCTGGCTTGCATGGCTTCCAGCAGCGCGAATGGCAGGCCTTCTTTGCGCGACGGGATCACAAAAACATTGAACGCTTTTAGGCAGCGGGCGGCTTCGTCCACGTTGCCGGTTAGCTTAATCTGGCCCGCTAGACCCAGATCCGCAATTTTGATTTGGCAGTTTTGATACTCTGGCCCGTCGCCGATTATGGTTACAAATATTTTTTCCCGCCACAAGGACTGGAGTTTAGCGACGGCGTCTATTAGCACGTCTAGCCCCTTGGTCAGATACAGCCCGGCCACCGCGCCAATTTGAATTTTATCGTTTGCCAGCCCGAGTTTGGCGCGCGCCGCCGCTTGGTCGTAAAATTCCGTTTGGGTGATGCCGTTGTGAATTACTAAAATTTTTTGCGAAACAATGATTCGGTCTACTATGGCCGCGTTGTAATCAGTTTGGGAAACGGCAATTACCCGGTCGCGGAAGCGTGAGGCTAATTTTTCCATCAATAAATAAAAACGCTTGCCGGCGGGGGAGAGCGGCTCCAAATAACGGAAACCATGGGCCGTAAACACCACTTTTACCCCCGCTAACCGCCCGGCCAGGCTGCCTAGCAGGCCGGCCTTGGTGGAGTTGAGGTGGACCAGGTCTGGGTTGAAAGTTTTTATTAGCCTTGTAATTTCCCAAATCGCCAACAGATCGTGCCAGAGGTTAACTTTGCGTTTTAGATGTTTTAACTCAAAAACCTTTAAACCCGCGGTTTTGGCTTTGGTCAATAGTTCGTTTTTTTCATTGCCGGCCGCAATGGCGCCGCCAAAATGCTTGGCCAGGGTCAGCACGTATTTTTGCGCGCCGCCGTTGTCGGCCTGGGTAATAATGTAGAGGATTTTCATCAAGATTATTCTACCCTGCCACCGAATTATTGACAATGATTGTTTGGACGGATTATGATATAATGCTTTTGTTGTTAATATTAATTTTTTGGTATGCAAATTTTTCTGGATTCCGCTAATTTAGAGGCGTTGAAGCAATACCCGTTTGTCGCAGGCATGACTACTAACCCGACTATCATGTTTAAGGCCGGAGTCAAAGATTACGAAGCGTTTGCCAGATCCGTGCTCCAGGTTATTGGTAATATGCCAATATCATTCGAGGTCTTCGCGGACGAGTTTCAAGAAATGGAGAGACAGACTAAGATTATTGGCAGCTGGGGAGGCAATAGCTATATCAAAATTCCCATTACTAACACCACCGGCGACAGCAGCTTGCCGTTGGTTCGCCGCCTGTTAGATAACGGGTTAAAAGTTAACGTGACTGCAATTTTAACAAGTGGGCAGGTTAATGACTTGCACTCAATGCTTAAACCTAACGATGATCTAATCGTTTCGATTTTTGCTGGCCGTATTGCCGATACTGGCGTCGACCCGCAGTTGATTATGCGCTCCGCGGTGGAGCAGTTCCGGGATCTTCCTTTGGCAAAAATTTTGTGGGCTAGTTGCCGGGAGGTCTTAAATGTTTATCAGGCTGAGGCTTGCGGCTGTCATATTATTACCGTGCCAGATGATATTTTAAAGAAATTGAACATGAAGCATAAAGATTTGGCCGAGTTGTCGCTTGAAACCGTAAAAATGTTTTATAGCGACGCGCAGAAAGCCGGGTTTACTTTATAATCTAGTTCAACGGAGTCTAATTTTAATTATGGAGAATAAAGGCGATAAAGTCGCGTTAATTACCGGCATTACCGGGCAGGACGGCTCGTATTTGGCCGAGTTGTTGCTGAGCAAGGGCTACCAGGTGCACGGCATTATTCGGCGTGCCAGCGTGTTTAATACCGAGCGCATTGACCAGATTTACCAAGATCCGCACGAAAGCCACAAGCGGCTATTTTTGCATTATGGCGATTTATCCGACGCCTCCAATTTAAACCATTTGCTCAAAGTCATTCAGCCCGCGGAGATTTACAATTTAGGGGCCCAGAGCCACGTGCGCGTGAGCTTTGATATTCCCGAATACACGGCCAATATAGACGCTTTGGGTACGCTGCGCCTGCTTGACGCTATCCGCGAAAACAAAATTTCCACCAAGTTTTATCAGGCCGGCAGCAGTGAGATGTTCGGCGACGTGTTGCAGACGCCGCAGACGGAAACCACGCCCTTTAATCCCGCCTCGCCTTATGGAGCGGCTAAAGTTTTTGCCTATCAAATTTGCAAGAATTACCGTGCGGCGTACAACTTATTCATTTGCAACGGCATCTTGTTTAACCACGAGAGCCCGCGCCGCGGTAAAACGTTCGTGACGCGCAAAATTACCCGCGGCATCGCGGCGATCTTGGCGGGCAAGCAGGATAAAATTTACCTGGGTAATTTGGATGCCAAACGCGACTGGGGCTATGCGCCGGAATACGTTTCAGCCATGTGGCTGATGCTGCAGCAAGACAGGCCGGATGATTACGTCATTGCCACCGGGGAAACCCATTCCGTGCGGGAGTTTTTACAGCGAGCTTTTAGTTTAGTGGGCGTAACGGACTGGGAAAAGCACATAGGCGTTGACCCGGTTTATTACCGGCCGCAAGAAGTGAATTTACTGTTGGGCGACGCCTCCAAGGCCAAACGGCAGCTCGACTGGCAGCCAAAAGTTAAATTCCAGGAGCTGGTCCGGATTATGCTGGAGGCGGATTTGAGGGATGCGGGGCTGGACCCGGCTAAGTTTATGAGACAATGAAACTGCTGTCTTTAAACGTTTGGGGCGGTAGGCAAGGTAAGCTACTGACCGATTATCTGGTTAAGCAAGCCGAGGGTATAGACATTTTTTGTTTTCAGGAAGTGTTTAGTTCATCTTCCGGCCTGGGTGATTACCGTGGGGCGCGCGTAAACCTATTTGCCGAGCTGGCTGAGCTGTTGCCGGATTATCAAGCTATTTTTTCCAGAACTTACGGCGGCTGGGTCGATATGCATCCGGTGGACTTTGAGGTGGCCGAGGGTCAGGCATTGTTTATTAAGAAGTCTTTACCCGTAAAAACTTCCGGCCAGGTTTATATTCATGGTAGTGATACCACGCAGATAATCGAAGATTTCAGCAATGAGCCAAAAGATTTGCAGTACGCGGTGCTGGAGGTTTCGAGGGAAGATCTATTGATTGCCAACGTTCACGGCAAATGGCATCCAGGCGACAAACTGGACACGCCCGAACGCTTAGAGCAGTCACGGATTATTAAAGCGTTTGTGGACAGGCATCGTGGGCCAAAAATCATTTGCGGGGATTTTAACTTGGTGCCGGAAACCGAAAGTATTCGCATGCTCGAAGACAAAATGGTCAACTTGGTTAAAACGTATCATATTAGCAATACCCGCAATGAGATTTCTTGGCAAACTTACGGCAACAAACAGCATTTTGCGGATTTTACTTTTGTCTCGCCAGAGGTTAAGGTTAAAAATTTTGAGGTTCCTTATAATTTAGTCTCCGATCATTTGCCGATGATTTTGAAATTTGATTTATGAAGGTCTTGTTTTGCGGTTTAAAATACGAATATGGCAGGCCGACGGCAGGGCTCTCGTTTGAATACCAGAATTTTTACGAGGTCTTAAGGCGCATGGATAGGGTGCAAGCCGAAGGGTTTTTTATTGATGAGAAAATTTTGGAGGTTGGGCGCGACGCCATGAATCCTTGGCTAATTAAAACGGTGGAAGAGAGCCGGCCGGATTTGCTGTTTTGCTTCTTGTTCACCGAAGAGCTGAAAAAGGAAACGATCGATTACATTACCCGCAAAACCGCCACCAAGACCTTTAACTGGTTTGCGGACGACCACTGGCGTTTGCCGATTTTTTCCCGGCATTGGGCGCCGTTGTTTACCATGGTGTCTACGACGGATTCAAAAGCCGTCAAACGGTACCGGGCTTTAGGCATTCATAATGTCGTCAAAACGCAATGGGCGGCGAACCCGGGTTTGTACCAGCCGCAGGACCAGTCAAAAAACCCCGGCACTTACGACGTCACGTTTGTCGGCAAAAATTACGGAAACCGCGGCAGCTACATTGCGTTTTTGCAAAGTCAGAATTTACCGGCCGTCGGCTGGGGCGGTGGTTGGCCGAGCGGGCGGGTGAGCCACCAGCAAATGCTGGAGATTTTTTCTTATAGCAAGATAAATTTGAATTTTACCGAAAGCCCGTACATGACCACCAAGGACCGTGGCAAGGTTTTGGCTAAACTGGCAATAAAAAAAGAGCTGGGGTCGTATAAGTTCAACGCGAATAATTTTATTGATAACGTTAAGTCAGCCTTAGGTACCCAGCGGCGACAAATAAAAGGCCGGACGTTCGAGGTCCCGGCCTGTGGCGGTTTTTTGTTGACCGGCGACGCCGACAATTTGCGTGATTATTATGTTGACGGCAAAGAGATCGTGATTTTTAAAGATAAACGCGACCTGGCGGAAAAGTGCCGATATTATTTGGCGCATGACCAAGAGCGCAAGGCCATTGCCAAGGCCGGCTTTGAGCGGACGCTGCGCGGACATACTTATGAGCAGCGGTTTCGCCAGATTTTCAAAGCTTTGGCGTTAATGTAGAATAAGACTATGTTTGATTTAAAACGAGCGAAAATTTTATTAACCGGCGGACACGGATTTTTAGGCAACCGGGTCTACGAAGAATTGCTTCAAGTCGGGGCCAAGCCGCAAAATATCAGCCGGCCGAGATCGAAACAGCTAGATTTGCGTCTTTTTGCCGATTGCGCCAAAGCGACTCGGGGGCGGGACTTGGTTATTCATTTAGCCGCCAATGTCGGCGGTATTGGCTATAATCGCGAGCATCCGGGCCAATTGTTTTACGACAACGCCATTATGGGGGTAAATTTAATTGAGGCGGCGCGTAAAGCCGGGGTTAAAAAATTCGTACAGGTTGGCACGGTCTGCGCTTACCCCAAAACTCCTCGCCATATCCCTTTTCGGGAGGATGATTTATGGCAGGGCTACCCGGAAGAAACCAACGCGCCTTATGGCCTGGCCAAAAAAATGCTGCTGGCGCAACTGCAGGCTTATCGGCAGGAATTTGGCTTTAATGGGATTTATTTGCTGCCCACTAATCTTTATGGACCGGGCGATAATTTTAGCCCCGATTCGTCGCATGTTATTCCGGCGCTGATAAAGAAATTTGTCGAGGCGGTTTCGCGCCACGAGCCAAAAGTCGTGGCTTGGGGTACGGGCAAGCCCACGCGCGAATTTTTATTTGTGGACGACGCGGCGCGGGGGATTGTATTGGCCGCCCAAAAATACAACAAGCCCGAGCCGGTGAATTTAGGCTCGCGTTACGAAATTAGCATTAAAGATTTGGTCGGGCTAATTGCTCGTTTAACCGGCTTTCAGGGTAAAGTGGTTTGGGACAAGTCTAAGCCAGACGGCCAGCCGCGCCGAAAACTTAATACCAACCGCGCCAAAAAAGAATTCGGTTTTGTGGCAAAAATGACCTTTAATAGGGGACTGCAAAAGACCATTGAGTGGTACTTAAATAACTACTGATTAAAAACCGCCTTTTGGCTAAGCCCTCGGCGGTTTTTTTATTGGTAGTTTTGGACAGACTAGCGAAAAAAGATAAAAGCCACCAGCGGGATATAAAACAGGGCAAACACAGTGCTAAAGAACACGGCGGTGGCCGCCTTGTCAGGGTGGGTTTTAAGTTCGGCGGCGTAAGCTACGGTATTGGCCGCTAGCGGCACCGCAGCCAGCAGCAGCAAGACTTGGTAAACTTGCGGGTTATACCAATGCCAAAAGCGGTGGTCGGCCATGATTATCAGGCCCATCAGTACGGGCCAGACCAGGAATTTGGACAAAAACGTCAGGCTCAAGAATTTCGCGTCTAATTCCCATGATTGCAAGTCGGCAATACCCAGGCCAATGATCATAAGGCCCAGTACTGAGTAAGCGCCGCGGAATGCCAGCGCCAAATCGCCGTAGGCTTGGCCTAAGTGAATTTTAGAAAGATTTAAGACCACGGCTAGCAAGAACGCATAAACCGTTGGTAATTTAAGCACGCGCCAGAGCGCTTCTTTGGGGGTGTGGTGTCCGCGGGCGGTAATGTAAAAACCTACGGTATTTTCGAACAAGATTAAGCCCAAGACGGCAATGACCACAATGCCGACCGGGTCGAATTTAAATATGGCCAGAGCCACGGGCAGGCCAAAGTAGCCGGTATTGCCGCTTCCGGCGGCGAAAGCCAGAATATTTTTAGTCGGGTCCTGCCAGAGCCGTTTGCCTATCGTGTAAAATAAGAGGCTTATAGAAGTGCAGAGAATAAAAAATAATAACGGCAGCAAAAGCAACCCGGGAGTCAGTTTGACGGTGATTACGCCGTTAAAGACGACCATGGGGGCAATAATATAAATCAGCAGCGCGGCCACGGTCTCTTTGCGCGCCCGCAGTTTTTTGCCGGCCAAAAAACCCAGCAAAATAATTAGGTAGAGGGGAAAAATCTTTCCGAGTATCGAAAAAAATAAGGCCATAATGGTTTGAGGTATTATACCACAAATTGGCTTATTCATTCGAAAAACTGATACTTATTGACACCCAATGACACTTTGTGATAATTTTATGGTACTTAAAGCCAACAATATGCAAGAAATCAAACCCAACGAGGTTTATACGCCTAAAGAAACCCAAAAGCTGCTCAAAGTCAGCCAGAGTACGGTTAAGCGCCTTTTAAAGAGCGGGCTGCTGCGTGCTAATAAAGTGGGTAAACAGTATCGGATTTTGGGACACGAACTGTTGCAGATGCTGTCGCCCGAGGCGGACCAGAAGGCCACAGAGGCGTATCAGAAGGTAAAATCTAAGACTCGCGAGAAGGTAAAGA
>JAGWQI010000072.1 GCA_028870105.1 Patescibacteria group bacterium | reverse complement strand
TGGGCGCTTACCGCCTCTACTGACGGCTGATTGAAATCGGGTACAGGCGACCTAACAACAGGGACTTCGGATACCGGAACACTGACCAGCAATGAGACTGCCGGTTGGACGGCTGACTCACCACTCGGCCCGCCAAATATGGCATCAAGAACCTTTGCGGCCACATACAGCCCGCCGGCCAACATCAATCCACCAACAAACACTGCCGCGCCATCAACTTTGTCGTTTTCCATACAAAACCCTCCCTGGTCTTGTATTAACATACTAAACCTCTTCTATAAAAACAGTCAATGTATTTTAAAAAAAGAAACCCCTTATCCGCTGAGTCTGTCTGCACAGATTGGCAGTGACAACTCAATTCCCCCAAAAGCACGGGGTGGGTTTCGCGGCTAGCGCCTTAAGCAAGGCTAATATCCGGATCGGGAAAGTCATCGTACAGCTCCGCCACTACGCCGGATTCCTGCCCGGGCCGGACTAACGATGAGGCCGAGCATTCAATCCTCACGCTCGAGTTTCCTAACGAGCCGGCGGGAAAGACTTGCCAGCCGAATTTAAACCGGATTCCGGGACGGCGAAACGGGGAACCAGCGCCCAAGGCGGAAACAAAAGCGCGCCAGGTCCACTCACAGAAAACTCCCGTGTACTCAAAAGCTTGACTTTGGCCCGGAACCATTTGCACGCAAACCCTAACCACGTCCTCATAACTGGCAAGAGCCATATAGCTCCTCCCGCCCTAAATATAGACAAAAATTTAGTATCAAGCAACTAACACAAAACCAAAATCAAAACCGGCGGATGGGCAAACCGCCGGTTTAAGCTTGCGTTCAAATTCTTGCATCGTATTGCCGGACCTCCAGACCGGCGCTTGTCGCCTAGGCCACAGGGGACTTAGGTTATTGGTTGGAATTCGACTCTGCCTCCGCCGCGTCAGCAGCCTCGACCTGGTCGAAAACCTCATCGGCTCCGAACGCCTGGAGCTGGCTGTCGGCAGCCAACCGCTGGCGCGCGGCCTCGAGGACCACCTCGTTCACGGAAACCCGCTTGCCGTCAACGGGCTGGAGAGTGCTCGCCGGGAACTCATTTTTGGTAGTGTCCCACACCATGACCTCACCATCGCGGCGAACAAACAAATATCCGCCAACGAGAATCCCGGTACCTGGACCGCCGTATCCGGCGGCCAAAATTTGCACGACTGTTCCTTTCATATACCCTCCCGAGGGCCACTTTACCTGCGCGGCCCTTGGCGTATGTGATTATACAGCAAAACCACAATAAATCAACAGCTTTAAATTTTTAAAAGACACCTTTTATTTACACAATAGCCAAACTATGTTTTACTTATAATACAACATGAAATTCCCCAAACAAGTTTTTTTATTTTTAGTCCTGGCGCAGGCGCTTTTGACCGCCTGCCACATCTTACTGTATTTCGCCTTAATCTTTTTATTCCCCGCCTTAGCGGCGCACCGCGCCTCAATGCTTGCCGTTCTGCTAATCTTATCGGGCAGTTTCCTAACCGTTTCAATATTCGATTTCAAATTCGACGGACCCATTTGGCGGCAACTGTACATTCTCTCGGCAGTTTGGGCCGTGGCCTGGTTTTATTTACTTTTAGCGGCGGCCGCGAGTTTAGCGGTCCTTATTGTTTGGCCCAGGGCTAACCCTGCCAGCGTGGCGCTGGCGCCTTTCATAATTGCGGCCGGAATACTTATTTACGGCCTCATTAACGCCCGACTTATCCGCGTCGTTAATTTAAGTCCCAGTTTGCCGAACCTGCCGGATTTCTGGCGGGGCAAAACCGCGGTCATGGCCAGCGACATTCATCTTGGCCACGTATTGGGGTCAAAGAGTGCGGCTAAAATCGTTAAAAAAATCCAAAGCCTTCAGCCCGACCTGGTACTCATACCGGGAGATTTTTTTGACGGGGAACATTCTAATTTTGCCTCCCTGGCCGCCCCATTTCGAAAGCTCACCGCCGCCCAAGGGATTTATTTTTGCTCCGGTAATCACGAAATGTTTGCCGGCATGCAAGAATGTGAGCAGGCGATTCGCAACGCCGGCATCACAATTCTGGAAAACCAAAAAATTGACATTAAAGGCCTGCAAATAGCCGGGCTGGCCTACACCAGCGGCCAAACCGACAACGCGGTAAACGAACTTTTAAAGTCTTTGCAACTGAACCCGGACCAACCCTGTGTTCTACTGAAGCACGTTCCGGCCCAAATCGCCGAGGCGGCACAAAATGGAGTTTCGCTGATGCTCTCCGGTCACTCGCACCAAGGCCAAATCTGGCCCGGTTCGCTCATTACCAAAAAAGTCTGGAAGGGTTTTGATTACGGCCTGAGGCAATTTGGCCGCCTGCAGGTTTACACTTCCAGCGGCGTGGGCACTTGGGGACCGCCCATGCGGATTTTTACCAAATCGGAAATTATAAAAATTACCTTTAAATAAAAACCCCGCCTCAAACCAAGTCAAGAGGCGGGGTTCTAAAATTATAGCTACTGGAAACCGGCGGCGGTCAGAGTGTGCGGACCGGGTCCAAGCGAACCGGCTGTAGCGCCAAGACAAAAAGTAATAATGTACGTGTTGGTAATATTTGTATACGGCGCGACGCTATTGCGGTACATATAATAATCGTTAATGCCGTTGCCGCTATTGCCAATACCGCAGTTGCCGTCAGCTGGCACAGGCGCCTTGGGCAGCTGGTTCAAATAAAGCGGCACCAAACTTGGCGAGCCCAGCGCCGGGTTGCTGCTAAAGTTAACCGCGCTAGCCACCGTGGGATAGCTGTTGTATTGGTTAAAGAACAATTCCATGGCTTTGTTCAGCTGGTTCATGTCGCCGACGCGCTTGGCGTCCCTGGCTTTCATCCGCGCGTTGGAAACAGTCACCAATACCACGGAAGACATTAGCGCAATAATCGAAATCACCACCAAAAGTTCAATCAAAGTGAACCCGGCATGCCGGCTGGTAATATTGCTATATAACGTTGGGAGATTTTGTTTCACTGAACTTTAAAAAATTTTCTTTATTATAGCACAACGCTACCAAGAATCAAAGCTATTGGATAATCTTGTCCACGATGCCATATTTTTTGGCCTCATCCGCGGTCATCCAAAAATCGCGGTCCGTATCGGTTTCTATGGTTTTAACACTTTGGCCGGTGTGCTTGGATAAAATTTGGTTAAGCTGGTTCTTGATGCGTGTGATTTCGTTGGCCGCTATCACAATATCTTTTTGCTGGCCTTCCGCCCCGCCCATAACCTGGTGAATAAGCACGCGCGAATTCGGCAGGCTAAAACGCTTGCCCTTGGCGCCAGCCGCCAACAATACGGCCGCGGCACTAGCCGCCTGGCCAATGCAAATGGTCGAGACATCGGCTTTAACGTGCTGCATGGTGTCATACAAAGCCAAAGCCGAGGTCACGCTGCCGCCCGGGGAGTTAATGTAGAGCTTAATGTCTTCTTTGCTGTTCTCGGCGTCCAAAAACAGCAGCTGGGCAATAACGGTATTAACCGTGGCGTCGTCAATCGGCTCGCCCAAAAAAATGATGCGCTCCTTTAAAAGACGGGAGTATATATCGTACGCGCGCTCGCCAAGCGGCGACTTTTCAATAACCATAGGAACTAAAGGCATATGTGTAATTGACCAAGATTAATTAAAATTAAATAAAATTGAACAAAATTTACTTGTCATTCCGGAATTTTTGGCGCTGACGCGCATCGCCTGCCGCCAAAAATGTCCGGAATCTAAAACCATAGGACTAAGCATGAATGTAGATAGCCGAATATAGTACGGCAACAATGCCAATAATTATACTAACGATTCCTGCGACAACCGCTGCGTTGCCAGTCAATTTTGTAGAACCCACTTTACCAAGTACTGCGCTTTTTGTTTTAATGTTTGACCAGCCAACATAAATTAGCAATAAACCGCATAGAATAAATACGCTTTTTAGAACGAAAGTTTTTTGCGAGGTGCTTAACTGGTCGTAAGTAGGTAACATATGTTACTCTTCCTTCGTTTCCTCGGCGGCGGCGTCAATCGACTCTTGTTCAATGGTGCCTTCGTCGCCGGCCGGAGCGGCCTGGACTTCCTCACGCAGTTCCGGATTTTCACTTAATTCTTGACCATCCTCGCCCTTGTCCGACGTAGCTTCAGCGGAGTCGGAACCGATCTTTTCGCCGTTAATATCTATTTTCCAGCCAGTTAACCTGGCGGCCAGGCGGACGTTTTGGCCGGCTTTACCAATAGCCAAGCTAAGCTGGTCTTCCAACACGCCAACTTTAGCCTCTTTAGCTTCCTCGTCCAATTGCACGTTCAAAATCTTGGCTGGCGACAACGAATTGGCAATAAATTTCACTGGGTCGTCACTGTATTCAATAATATCGATTTTTTCCCCGCTGAGTTCAGCCATCACTGTTTGCACGCGGCTGCCCTTTTGACCCACGCAGCTGCCGATCGGGTCAATGCCGTCCTGATTAGCCATAACCGCGATCTTGCTGCGGCTACCGGCTTCACGGGCCACGGATTTAATTTCCACGCTGCCATTATAGATTTCCGGCACTTCCAGCTCAAACAGCTTGCGCACCATGTCCGGATGGCTGCGCGACAGGGTAATTTTCGGGCCGCGGCTGGCCGGCTCCACGTGCAAAACCAAAACCTTCAGGCGCTGGCCAATGTTGTAGCGTTCACCGCGAATCTGCTCGCTGGGAAACAACACGCCCGTAGCCTTGCCCAAATCCACCAGGACCGTGTCGCCTTCCACGCGTTGGACAATGCCATTTTGCAAAGTGCGCTCCTTGGCTTTAAAATCAGAAAACTGCATATTGCGCTCAGCCTCGCGTAATTTTTGAATAATCACTTGCTTGGCGGTTTGTGCCGCGATGCGCCCAAAGTTGG
>JAGWQI010000071.1 GCA_028870105.1 Patescibacteria group bacterium | reverse complement strand
TTGGACAATAAAATCATATTTACCGCGGTGTTCATGAACACGTAAGCCATCATTACGACCACGAAACCTACTATTGCGTTCGTGACCCATTTTCTTCGTTTACTAATATCTTCCTCGTTGCCCATGCTAATCGCCAGCCAAAAAGCACCGCTAACAATTTGGTAAACCGCGTAAAGCCCGGCTACGGCTATGAGCCAGTTGGTGACCCGCGCCACCATATAAAAGGCGTCGAGCACGCCGCAAGGATGGTTATCGCTCGGCCCGCCACAGGGCACCAAACCGGCGGCCGAAGCGGCATGCGGAACAACCAAAAAGGCGCCAATCGCTATAAGTATTACCAGTACCACCAGTTTTTTTTGTTTCCAAAAGTTCATCAGCAATAAAAATTATACCACAATTGCCGCGAATTTCCAATTTTCGTTTTTGTGTTTGTTCTTTCTTAGGTAAAATCGGGGTGGCCTTTAAAAATACCAGGGCCAACTAGACCGTGCCTGCTTACCGCCGGCATTGAAAGTTAAAAACGGCTAAATAAAAATTACTGTGACCCCGCCGTCAGCGCCGCGGCTTGCTGCTGCGCTTGGCTGAGCGCGTCGGCCTCAGAAACGTTATTTAAAATTACGTTATCAATGACGTGGCCGAAAATGTCGTCCATTTTGGCCTGATCCGGCCGGTAAAATGACTTTGCCGTTAAATTCGCATTGGCAAACACGCCAATGTCCGGGTCAGCCGCCTGCAGCGCGATCAAATCACGGCGCGACGACGGCACTTTATTTTGCGCGTAATAAGTATCCAGGCTGTCCTTACTGGTTAAGAAGCTCAAAAAGCTCCAAGCTGCGGCCGGATTGCGGCTTTGCCGGCTAACAATTTGTCCCCAATAATTGGCAAAGTTCACGGACGGGTCATCCAAATTTGGCTGCGGTACCGGCGCCACGTCAAAATTCAAATTGGGATTTTTCTGCAAGATGGTCTGCCGCATGTATGAGTAACTGTACATAAAGGCCGCCCGGCCGTTAGCAAAAGCGTCAACCGAATAATCGCTGCGACTGTTCCAGTTATAGTTCAAACTGGCCGGGTTGGCAAAGGAAGTGTAAAAATCTAAGCCCGCTGTGCCGGGCGTCACGTAATTACCGTTCTTTTGCACGGCCTGGGCAAAGGTCGGCTGGCCTTCGGCCGAATACGGCACCGTGCCCTGTTGGAGCATCATCAAATACAAAATATCAACCGCGCGATTAACATTAGCGTTGGTGCCCAGCGCCGCGCCGCTGCGGGTAAAGTAGCCCTTATTGTCCTGCCGCTTAATCAATTGTACGTCGCTGCCCAGCTCGTTCCAGGTCTTCGGCGGGGTGGCAATGCCGGCCGTACCCATTAAATCCTTATTATAGTAAAGCGCCAAAGAGTCCACGGACATGGCCACGCCGTAAATTTGGCCGTCTTTGGTAAAATCGTTAGCCACAGCATCCACAAACGAATCTTTAAATGTTTTCAAGTTCAAAATCGAACTCGGCGCGGCCGTGGCTTTGTCCAAATATTGCGGCAGCCAGGCGTTGTTGATGGAAAAAATATCCGGCCCGTTGCCCGAGGCCAGCGCGTCGAGCAAATCGGACTGGTAAGTGGAAATATCCTTCTTAGTATAAACAATGGTGACGTTAGGGTGATTCTTGCGATAAGCGTCGAACAGCGGCTGCAGGCTTTGGCTGTCCATAAATGGATCCCACATGGTCAAGGTAACTTGCTTTTGGCTGCCGCCGGTCGAGCCGCCCCCGCAGCCGGCCGCGAGCATGGCAATCCCCACAATAGAAAAGAGCAGCTTGGATTTAAAAAATTTGTTTTTTGGTTTCATACCCAAAATTTAAAAAATAAAAGTCGGTTTTTTTATCTTAAATCTTCAATTTTTTTAAATAACTGCCGAACTCGTCCTTCAAGTCTTCATGCTTTAGCCCGAACTCCACCACCGTCTTTAGGTATTCCAGCTTGTTGCCGCAGTCGTAATATTTGCCGTTCTTGATTTCCAAAGCGTAGCAACTCTTATTCTGTTCCAATAAAATATTCACGGCGTCCACGTAGACCAGTTCCTTGGGCGTATTTTCCAGTTCCTGCCGCTTCATGGCTTCCTCAATGGCGCCAAATATCTCAGGCCCGTAAACCGCGCCGGAGATAACCGCGTAATCGGATTTAATCCTGTTGCTCCCGGGTTTTTCCACCAGCTGCGTGGCGCGCAACAGCCCTGGCCGCACTTCCTCGCCGACGGCGTAGCCGTAGCGTTTATAATCTTCCGGCCGGCCTAAGCGCATGCTAGCCAAAAGCGCGCTGCTTTCGTTCTCCTCGAAAGCCTTGACCATCTGCTGGCAGCGTGTGGGACTGGCCTGGATAAAATCATCCCCCCACAACACAATGAACGGCTCATTGCCAATAAAATCACGGGCGTTCCAAATCGGCGTGGCATTGCCCAAAGGGCCTTTTTGCCGGACAAAATAAAAATTGGCTAAATTGGCGATCTTGCGTATTTCCTCCAACTCTTCGTACTTGCCGGACTCTTCCAAACGTTTTTCCAGCTCAAAGGGATAATCAAAATGGTCCTCAATCGTGCGCTTAAACCAACCCGTAACAATAATAATATCCTCCACGCCGGCACTGACGGCGTCTTCCACCACATATTGAATAATAGGTTTGTCAACTATGGGCAGCATTTCTTTAGGCTGCGCTTTGGTGGCCGGCAAAAATCTAGTCCCATAACCGGCGGCGGGGATAATTGCTTTGCGAATTTTTTTATTCATGAAGGTATTATAGCACTAAATTTGGCAGGCTAAAATAAAAAAATCGGCGGGTGACTCAGGTAAATTTCGCATTTCGTGTTTTTTTTATTCCGACTTTGGCCGGTAAACTACCGCTTCGGCCAAATGCTTTGGGCCAATATCTTCCGCGCCGGCCATGTCGGCAATGGTCCGCGCCACTTTAAGCAGGCGGTGCAATGACCGGCCGGAAAAATTATAACGCTGCATGGCCAACTTTATTAGCTGCTGGCCTTCCTCGTTAAGCGCGCAATGCTGCCGCAATTGCACCAAGTTCATTTCGCTGTTAGTCTGGGTCCGGTTAAAGCGCGCGGCCTGCGCCCGGCGTGCCTGCTGCACCCGCTGCTTAACGCTAGCCGAATCTTCCCCCGCGCCGGCCTGGACCATTTTTTCATAAGGCAGGCGCGGCACTTCTACGTGCAAGTCAATACGATCTAAAAGCGGCCCGGAAATTTTTTTCTGATACTTAAATACTTGCCCCGGGCTGCATATGCACCGTTTGCTGCTGTCGCCCAAATAACCGCACGGGCAAGGATTTTGTGCGGCCACTAAAATAAATTTGGCGGGAAAAGTGAAGCTGCCGCTGGCCCGCGCCACCGTAACCACGCCGTCCTCCAGCGGCTGGCGCAGCGCCTCCAAAACATTGCGCGGGAATTCCGGAAATTCGTCTAAAAATAAAATGCCGCGGTGCGCTAAGGTAATCTCCCCGGGCTTCGGCACGCTACCGCCGCCGACCAAAGCCACGCTGGAGGTAGTGTGGTGCGGATGCCGCACGGGACGGCTAGCCACAAACGGCCCGTTCAGTTTGCCGGCAATGCTATAAATCTTAGTCAACTCCAAGGCCTCTTCCAAAACCAAGTCAGGCAACAGCCCGGCCATGGCGCGCGCCAATAAAGTTTTGCCGCTGCCCGGCGGACCAGACAACAAAATATTGTGCCCGCCGGCGGCGGCAATTTCCAACGCCCGCTTGGCCTGTTCCTGGCCGGCAATATCTTTTAAATCTAACGCCGCGACGGAATTTTGCAGCAATTTTTCAGCCTGCCGGCCTTCCGCCTGCTGCGCGCGCAAAACAACAGCACCTTGTAAATGTTCAACCAATTGCTTTAGCGTCTCCACGGCAAAAATCTTCAACCCCCCGACCAAAGCAGCTTCCTGAGCGTTGGCTTTCGGCACAAATAACTGCTTTAATCCTAAAACCTTAGCCCGTAATGCGGCTGCCAGCACCCCCGGCACGCCGCGCAGCTGCCCGTCTAACGACAGCTCGCCTAAAAACATTTTCCCGCCCGTCTCGAGCGCCAGTTGTTCCGAAGCGCACAAAATGGCCAAAGCAATAGGCAAATCAAACTGGGTGCCAAGTTTCGGCAAATCAGCCGGCGCCAAATTAACCGACACCCGGGTCGGCGGATAAAAACAGCCGCTGTTTTTTATGGCCGCCTTAACGCGCTCGCGGCTTTCCTGCACCGCCGTGTCCGGCAAACCCACGACCACGGTATTGGGCAGGCCATTCGTCACGTCCGCCTCGACTTCAATTAACTCTCCATCAAGCCCCAATACGGTGGCTGAAAAAATTTTTGCGATCATACCCCAAAGCTAGAAATATTTTTTTGACTGTCGCTCGGGGGCGCTCGCTGCGATTAAGATGATAATTCCTAAAACAATATACAAATCCGCCAAATTATATATGCCCGTCCACCTGGACCAAGTAATAAAAATAAAGTCGCGCACATAACCCAAAACCACGCGTTCAATGACGTTTTCCATCGCGCCGGCGGCAAGCAATAGCCAACCGACAGCTTCCTTTAAGGCCAAGAGCCGATAGTGTTTTTTTAAATACGCCGCCAGCGCAAAAATGATCGCGGCATAAATAAAATAAATCAACCACGCGGGCAACGGCAGGCTAAAGGCGAAGTGATAATTGCGAAACGTCGCCGCGGCAAAGTGCTTCGCCAGCTGGTCCAGGCCGACCAAGGCAAAAAAGAAAAAAACACCCGCCCAGCACGCGACCGATGTTTTTTTAAAAACTTGTCCTGACATTGAAAATCAAAAATTGGTAATCAGAATCACAAAGCCTTATCCGCCCAGGGAAGGGCCCGCAAGCGCTCTTCGGAAATCGGCTGACCCGCGTCGTCCGTGCCATAGCCGCCATTCTCAATTTTCAGCAAAGCCTTATTAATCTTGGCCAAATCCGCGCGCATGGTGGCAATTACATCCTGATTCACTTCGTCAACCGGCACCTCTTCGGCATTATCGTCTTCCGTGTCACCC
>JAGWQI010000006.1 GCA_028870105.1 Patescibacteria group bacterium | reverse complement strand
ATTAATTCTACTACATAAAATAAAATTTGACAAAATAACCCTGGACTGATAACATACTTCCAATATGAATTTTACTTTTTCCACCACCAAGAAGGCCATGACTACTAAGAAGGTAGCCGGACCTGCGGTTGTGGAAAACCAAATGTAAAGTTTTAAAAACTCGCATTTGAAAAACCACCCGCAAGGGTGGGTTTTTGTTTCCCGCGCCAAGCCTCGAATTAATTCGCGGTTTCGCGGAGGACGCAATGAAGTTTTTGTATCATGGGGATCCGAACCTGAACTCCGGCAACAAAGTGCAAGGGAAGTTGGATGACCAGAACGTCACCATCTACATCTTGAGCCGGGAAGTCGTAGTCGAGCGCGGCCAACCGGTGGGCGGCAGCCACCCCGAGGTCGTTAAATTCGCGGTTGTCGAGAACGGCAACTGCGGGCAGATGTTCATCGGCCTGTTGCGGCGCGGCGAACACACCATCGACTGCGCGTCCGGCATTTGCTGGACCGCGGCCGACGTGGCCAAGATCATCAACAACAAAAAAGCGGCCTAAACCGGCCGCCCAGCCGCCCACAACCCTAAAGGAGGTGATGCGACAGCAAAAAAACGCGTAAGCGGGCTTAAGGCACTGTGAGATAACGTCGCCATGAAAGGAGAAATCCGATTATGGCCGCCGCTATCTACCGTGAAAAAGTGACCTGGGCCCGCTTTTTGATTTGACAAGATGTTTTATCCTGCTATAATTATAGAAATGCATAAATTTCGCCGAAACAGCATTATTATCCTCATTACTCCGAAGCCGCAAGGTTTGGGCGAAATTTTGATGTAATCAAACTTTCAAAACCCCGAAGCCTTGCGGCTCCGGGGTTTTTGATTTTACCGTAAAAATGCATTCGCGAAATCATTCGCCAGAGCCAAGGCGAAGACGGATCAGCTTTGCGGGCAAAAGGTTGGCAAAAACCAGCCTTATGCCCACAACACAGGCAGAAAGTTTGGACGACCGGCAGGTCGCCAAAACTACCGCGGCCGACGCACCGCTCGCAAATGTTCCCGCCACCTCACAGGCGGCACGCGATCCTCAAGTTTTCCAGCCCCTGGGGCCGGTTACCTACTTCGGGATTGTGACAGAATAACCGCCGGCCTGCCGGCACAATAATTCCCAGGAGGAAAAGTGAGAACATCCGACGAAATCCGGAAAGAACTCGAGCTGCTGTTTGAGCAACGACTGAACATGCAAAAGGGTCTCAATAGCGATGAAGCAGCGTTGGCGCAACTGACACGCAAAATCATCGCCCTTCAAGGCGAATTTGCAGCCGCGAAAAACGCCGAGCCCGTACCGAATCACTGCATCGAGTTAGGCCATGGGCTCCAGCTCCGGACTGAGCTCGTCTGCGTCTAACTTTAAGGCCAATAACCGCCTCTGGCGGCATGACAGGCTCCACACGACAGGCGAAAGCGCAAGCCCGCTTTCGCCTGTCACCCACTTTAAAATTATTGACAGCATTTTAAAAACCGATTAAACTACGACAAATGAGCAAATATTTCCAAAACTCAAACCTCCTTCTTAGCCTAAGCCGCCTTAGGGGTTTTGGATTTTGGAAAAATATGTATTAAAATACCTATTTAAATATATATTTCCAAACCAAGCCCCAAAGGGGGCTTGGTTTTTGTTTGTGGCCGGATGATTGTTCGCAAATAATCATGTGGCCATAAACCACAAACCCATCGCCAAGGAGGCAACAACATGAGAACGAATCCCAATAACCCGACCGATCCTGTGTGGCCAATCGACCACCCTATTAGAAACTCCGAACACACCCACACGATCACGCAGCCCAACGGGGAACCGTTTACGTACATTTGTACGTGCGCCAACAACCAGCAGCCGGCCCAACAGCAGTAAGGGGCCGGCTGCACCCCCTTTTTTCCAACTAAAAAACGGCCCGCTTGGGCCGTTTTATGTTTTCGGTCTGTCTAGCCCATGTTTCGAAAATCCAGCACTTCCTCACGCGGGCCGCCGCCGCCTTGGTACAGCACGTCTTTAATCTTAGCCTTAACCTCGGCCATATCGGCGTGCGCTTTCACGTAGTAGGCGTCGACTTTTAAATTTTGCGCCTTAATAAAATCTTCGTTGCCAGCCAAATTGCTCAGTACAATTACATGAGTATTTTTAATCCCTTCGTCGGGATATTCGCGCACGCGTTTTAAAAATTCAAACCCGTCAATCTTCGGCAGCAACAAATCAAGGATAATCAAATCCGGCCGGTGGACTAGCAACTTTTCCATCCCTTCTTCGCCGTCGCTAGCCGCAACAAAAGTGTACTCATGGCCAAGAATGCCAAACAGCGAATTGCGAAAGTCGACATCGTCTTCCACCACCAAAATTTTTTTGGTTAAGTCGTCGTACAAAGCTAAATACTTAAGATTTTACCCCTTCATCACTATAACAAAAAACCGCCTTTGGGACAAAGGCGGTTTTCCACTATAAAACTCTGATTTGAGAATTTAAATTTTTACTCGAATTCCCGGGCCCATGGTCGAGTTAACGGTCACGGAGGACAAATACTGCCCTTTAACCGCCGCCGGCTTGGCGGACTGCACAGCCTTGATTAAGGCCTCAAAATTCTCGAACAACTTTTTGGAGTCAAAGTCGCTTTTTCCGATGGTTTGGTGGATGTTACCGCTGTCATCGTTCTTAAAGTCCACTTTGCCGCCGGCAATTTCGCGGATAACCTTGCCAATTTCGGCTGAGACCGTTCCGGTCTTCGGGTTGGGCATTAGGCCGCGAGGACCCAAAATCTTCGCGATTTGGGCCAATTTTGGCATTAAGGAAGGTTCTGCCACGGCAATATCGAAGTCGGTCTTCTCAGTTTCCTTAATCTTTTTAATCAAATCTTCCCCACCGACTATTGTCGCGCCGGCCTGCTTGGCCTCTTGCTCCTTAGCGTCAGTCACAAAAGCCGCGACTTTTTTGCTCTTGCCCGTGCCGTGCGGCAACGAGACCATGCCGCGCACGGCTTGGTCGGTTTTTTTGGCGTCAATCAACGTGCGCACATGCACTTCAATAGAGCCGACAAACTTGGTGTTGGCAGTCTTTTTGGCCAATTCAATGGCTTCCTCGGGACTGTATAACTTATCTTTGTCAACCAACTCGCTGTTGGCCTTGACTCGCTTGGCGATTTTCGCCATATTCTGATTCCTTTCGTGGTGATGATGGGCCGCCGCACAAAAGTCCGGCGCGCTCTCCCACAAATTAATTATCCAGCCGTTTGTGGCTAGTGAACGGTGATTAGCGGCTAGCCGCTAATCACCGGACACCAAACACCAAATTAAACTTCTTTTTTAGCCAAGCGCCAGTGAAAATACCAAACCGGTGCCGCAATGACGATCATGGCCAAAGCTTGGGCCGCGGTGCTTTGCCGCTCACTGGAACGGTTTTCTTCGGCCTGTTTTTTTAGAGCTGCCTCGTCACAGGCGATTGTTTTACCGTCCGGCGCCACTGGGCAAGACTGGACGTAATAACCGCGGTCGGCATTCGGAAACACCCAGGTTTTTAAGGCCAAATTCAACAGCATTATCGCGCCCACCACCCAAATCACCAGCGAAATAACAGATACCAAATAAAGATAAGCTTTTTTTAAAGACATATATTTAAACATTACTTGATGCTTTCATCGGCCAAAAACTTTCTAATGTCCTTGACCGTGCTCATGAACTGCGCGGGAAAAATAATAGTCGAGTTCTTTTCCACCGAGATCTCGGCCATGGTCTGCAAATTGCGCAGCTGCAGGGCAATCGGGTGCTGGGCAATGACGTCGGCCGCCTCGGATAGCTTTTGCGCTGACAAAAATTCGCCTTCCGCGGCAATAATTTTAGCGCGTTTTTCGCGCTCGGCTTCGGCCTGCTTAGCCATAGCGCGCTGCATGTTTTCGGGCAGCTCGATGTCCTTAATTTCCACCACGGAAACCACCACGCCCCAGGGCTCGGTCCGCTCGTCTAAGACCGTGCGGATCTCCTGGTTAATGGTATCGCGTTCGCTTAGAACCTCATCCAACTGAAAGCGGCCTACAATGTTGCGCACCGTGGTTTGCGCGATTTGGTTAATCGCGGCCATGACATTCTCAATGGCCACAATACTCTTAACCGCGTCGGTCACCTGGTAATAAGCCACGGCGGAGATATCCACCGAAACATTGTCCTTGGTGATAATCTTCTGCGGCGGGATTGGCAAGGTAATAGTGCGCAAATCCACCTTTTTGAGCCACTCAAAGTACGGAATAATCCAGGCCAGGCCGGGATCCTTCAGGCCGACGATCTTGCCAAAACGGAAGACCACGCCCTTTTCGTACTGTTGCACGACCCGAAAGCCGGGCAAGACCACGAAGACGAACACAAGTATGACTAACCACAAGATAGTCATATGATTATTGATTTAATGATTAACGGATTCTACGCTTTAGTGATTTCGTGATTTAAAATCATCCAATCATCCAATCTGATAATCAATTAATCCACCACTTCCACACCCATGCTCCGGGCCGTGCCGCGAATAATCTTTTCTGCCGCCTCGAGATCGTTGGCGTTCAAATCCGGCATTTTCTTTTCGGCAATCTCGCGTACCTGCTTAGCCGTAATTTTGCCAACCTTATTGGCTAGCGGATTAGCACTGCCTTTGGCTAGGCCAATCGCCTTCATAATCAAGTTTGAAGCCGGAGGCGTCTTTAAGATAAAACTGAATGAACGATCTTCATAAATCGTCATCTGCACGGGGATAATAATATCACCCATAGGAGCAGTTTTGTCGTTAAATTCCTTAACAAACGCCGCAATATTGACGCCATGGGGCCCTAAGGCCGTACCCACAGGCGGAGCCGGCGTGGCTTTGCCGGCCGGGAGCTGGAGTTTTAACTCCACTTTGACTTTCTTGGCCATAGTAAGTAGTAAGTATTAAGTAGTAAGTACTAGGATTTTATCCTAAGTTCATGAATCAAGAAGCGTGAATCATGAAGCAGGGATAAAATTATTTTTGAATAAATCGTTGATAAACCAAACTTAACAGTACATATATTACAATCCAGGCAGCCGGCAGCAAAAAGAAATAAAAGAATGGGCCATTCGCAACAAATATCTTGGCGGCCAAATATAACGACCCGATCAATCCTAGAGGTAACAATATTCTTGCCCAACCATTCTGCCGAAACGGGCTATTTGCATTATGGGGTCTATAACTATCATTCATAAAATACTTTTGTTCTGGAGCCCGGATAATTTTTGTGGCCAAAGATAGCCATCGGCGCAAAAATTTCCGGAATGACGCAATAGTTTTTGCGTTAGATCCCTCGTTGTTCTGCGGTCACTAAATCTTCTTAACCTGCAAGAAATCCAATTCCACGGGGGTTTCGCGGCCAAAAATCGTAACCATAACCTTGACCTTGCCGTGCTGCTCGTCCAAGCTGCCGACTTTGCCTTCGTAATCCTTAAACGGCCCGTCCTGGATCTTAACCAAGTCACCCATCATAAACTCCACTTTGAACTTCGGTTCTTCCGCACCCATGCGCTTCTTTAAGTAATTTAATTCGTCCTCGGCAATCGGCGTCGGCACTGTCCCGCTGCCCACGAATCCGGTGACATTGGGAGTATTTCTAACCACGTACCAGGAGTCGTCGGTGACAATCATATCTACCAGCACGTAGCCGGGGAAAATCTTCTCTTCCACGGTGGTGCGCCTGCCGTCTTTAATCTTGATCTTTTTCTCTTTGGGCACGAGCGCGTCAAAAATCTTGTCCTGCATATTCATGGACTCGATTCTCTGCTTTAGGTTGTAAGCCACGCTATCTTCGTAGCCGCTGTAAGTGTGGAGAACGTACCAATGGCGCTGCCCGGTGACTTGCTGTCGACTCATAAATATCGTCTTCTGCTAAATACTAATTGCGCTAAGTGTACTAAATCGCAAAACCTACGTTTAGTACTTTTAGTAAATTTTAGTATTTAGTAGAAATAATTAATGTAATTAATAAAATTAAAACTTCAGCGTAAAAAGTCCAGGACTTAACATAGAGTTTAATGAAATTCCACCAGTAATCAAAAAAGTTTTTTCCATTGACACTCGGCCTGATGCCGCGATTTCGCAATGCCCAAACTTTTTTATTAAACGGCCACAGCCACATTACGCCGTAATCTATACTATCCAACGCAAAGTGCGTCCAGCTGCCCAGCCACACCATTAGCCCAAAATAGCGAACATAAGTATTGGGCGCGGCCAGGGCAATAAGCAACCCGGCAGCCAGCCACAGCAGCGGCACGTGCGTCAAGAATTTACGATGGATGGTATTGTCCATGCCCGGCTTGTACCACCAGGCATGAATCTTGGCAAAGGCCGCAAAGTTATCCAAATCCGGCGCGAAGCTAAAAAATACTCCCCACCAAACCAGTAGCCTGAGTTGTTCGGCTGACAAATCTGGCTTGGTGCTTTTTAAAAGGACTTCGGCAGCCAAAAAGCCACCGGCAAGATGCCCGGGAGGCAACATTACCTCGAGATTAATGCTTCAAACAGTCTCAATAAGCCGTAATCGAACGCGCCCAGAATCGCGGCAATGATCAAGCTGAATACAATCACAATCAGGGTGTACTTAACGGTTTCGGCCCGTGTTGGCCAAACCACTTTAGACAGCTCAGTTCTGACTTCCGAAAAAAATTGGAACATTTTTAAGATCCTAACGCTCCGAAATCATTGTCCAAACCCCCGGCAAGAATGCCAAATATTGGCATTAGGCCAAGCTTTTGGTATAGATCGGATTATTTTTCCTTTTTTAAAAGGCCTTGCAGGCCTTTGATACTACCAATTATAACAAACTCGGAAATTACTGTCAACCCTTCTTTGAGACCTTCATTCCCTCTATTATCGCCTGGATCCTGGATACGATATCCTCGATAGTAGTATGAGCTTTAACAAAATACTCATCGACCTTCAACCCCTGAACTTGCAAAATGTCTTTTTGGCTCCAGAGGTTACTCAACACAACCACGCGGGTGCTGGAGATATCCGACTGGGGATAAGTCCGAATCCGCTCCAAAACCTTAAAACCGTCGAGTTTGGGCAAAAGCAAATCAAGTAAAATTAAGTCCGGATGGTGGTCTAAACAAGCCTCAATTGCGGCCTCCCCATCTATCGCCTCAATAACGTGGCACTGCTTAAAAAAACGGTCACGCAATACGCCGCGCAAACGGTCATCGTCTTCTACCAACAGAATTTTAAACTTTTGATCCATAACACGGCCATTATACCACAGATACGGCTAGACCACAAAATTTTTATTCACAGCCTGCTCCAGCCCCATGCGGATCTTTTGTGCCCGGTAAACTGAAACTCGCCCGGTCTCGCTATAACCTTTAACCTGCAGCAAGTAGCGACCAGGGTTAAGTCGCAGGAAGAATTTGCCATCCTCGTTAACTTGGCTCTTGGCAATGATTGTCGCCGGCATTTGCGGAAAACTGATTTCTACCGATAATTCCTCTCTGTCCGGCCAAGGCCGCTTTTTAAAAACCACCCGACCCCACAACCGCGGCTGCGGGAACAGCACGGCTAGCGCAACCAACACCCCGTAAGCGGCCAACAGCCCTTCTACTACGCGGGATGGATGTTTCCAAAACGCCAATAAGACAAAAATTAACCCGAACCAAAATATTACCCCGATAAACCGATACGCCAAACTTTCGGCATAAGGATGGAAGCGCGTATAGCCAGCTTTGGCCGTTTGGTTCCAATCGCGCCTAATTGGATCCATGGGGATATTAAGCGGAATGGCGTCACTGTCGCCCGACAGCTCAAAAAATTCCCCATGGTAAAGATTATTGTATACTTCGTCGCTATCGCCACCAACGAAAGTCGAGGGAAAGGAATAATTGGTTTTTTGAACCAAAATTTTAAATTTACCCGGGTAGGCCAAAAAATTATAGCGTCCAGTAATATCGGTCACGGACCGCTGTACCATTTTACCAGTTTTCGCGTCGACCAATTTGACTATGGCCGGGTCCAATGGCTGCTTGCTCAAGCTGTCGTAAACAACGCCCCAATGCAGCTGCCGGCGGCGAAGCCCCAACATAATCAATAGCCGGTTTGCCCAATTAACCAAGGAAATAAAAAAATTGCTCATATTTTATGTTTTTGTTCCGCAACTAAAAGCACGTTTTCTAACAACTTGGCCACGGTAACCGGGCCAACGCCTCCTGGCACCGGTGTAATAAAACTGACCCTTGCGCTTAAGCTGTCAAAGTCGGCGTCCCCCACAATGCCGCCGCCTAATTCCGAAGTACCGGCGTCAATCACAATCGCACCCGGCTTAACCAGATCTCCCGTAATCATTCTGCCTTGCCCAGCCGCAGAAATGATAATGTCAGCCTGCCGAAGGTGTCCCGGCAAATCGGGGGTGCTGCGGTCAGCCGTTGTTACGTCTAGGCCCTGCTGCCTTAACAAATGCGCCACTGGCCGGCCCACTAATTCCCCTTGCCCCAAAACCAAAATTTTCTGGCGACGCCAACCTTCGGGCAAAGTTTCCAGGATGGTCAAAATAGCCGCGGCCGTGGGCGGCAATAAAATTTGTTGTCCGGCGTAAAATTTCCTTGAGCTCTCGCCACCGACCACATCGACGTCCAATTCGCTGGGAATGGCGTCTAAAATTTCAACGCGGGGCAAATCCGCGGGCAATGGCAACTGCACAATCAAGCCGCAAAGATCCTTGAGCTGGCCGATAATTTTAATCTGCGCCACTAATTCACCGGAAGAAATGTCAGCCGGATACTGGGCATGGTGAAACTTAATACCCACCGCCTCCGCGGTCTTGGCCTTAATCCTCACGAACAAAGCCGAGACCGGATCATCCCCGACCAAAACATCGCAAAATACCGGCTGAAACGGCAACGCCGCAACTTTTATTTTAACCTCACGCAAAATTTCAGCGGCAATCTTTTTGCCATCGATGATCATAGCGATAATCCTACCTAAAGTATAGCAGATTTTTCCGCTATGGTTATTTTTGATACCGATGCTGCGCCCACCACAGCAGCGCGTCCCTAGCCACCGGTTCGGCCACGGCATTTCCTTCCCCGCCCGCCTCCACTAATACCGTTACGACAATTTGCGGATCTTCATACGGAGCGTAAACCGTAAACCAGGCATGGGTGCGCTTTGGGTCAGACCCGTCAAACTGCGAAGTCCCGGTCTTGCCCGCCGAACTAATCGGCAACGACTGTAAAGCACGCGCCGTACCGGCCAAAACCGTCTGCCGCATGCCTTCTTGGACAATTTTTAAGTTAGCTAAATCAGCCACGTTGCTAACCAAGACTTGCGGCTGATTTTGCCACACAACGTTTCCGCTCTGATCAACCACCTTCTGCCCGATTTCGGGCTTATACCCGACGCCATTATTGGCAATAATACTAGTCCATTCCGCGACCTGCAACGGCGTGACCAATAAATCGCCTTGGCCGATTCCCAAATGGTAAGTGTCCCCCAAATACCATTTAGACAAAATCGGGTCGTCATGGAAATATTTTTCCTTCCACGCCGGATCAGGCACCAAGCCCGGCTGCTCGCCCTGCAAATCAATACCGGTAAGCGAGCCAACGTTGAATTTTCGGAAGTAATCCGCCAGCCGCTGCGCGCCTAACCCGTCTGGTACGGGCGAATGGGGGTAACCGCCGGCCACGGTGTAGAAAAAAATATCACTCGACATGGCAATAGCGCTGCGCACGGTCATCGGCCCCAACCCGCCCGGTTTCCAACCGTGAAACTGGTAGCTTTGGCTTGGATCAAATTGGTTGGGTACGGTCAACACGCCATTATCATAAATCACGGTGCTGTCGCTAATAATCCCATTTTGCAATGCCGCGGTAGCGACCATGGGCTTAACCGTCGAACCCGGCGGATAAGTCCCGGCAATAGCCCGGTCAAACAGCGGTTGATTTTTATTACTGACCAACGTTTGGTAATCGCCCCCGCTAATGCCGTGCGCGAACAAATTATTATCGAAACCCGGGAGACTAACCAAGGCTAAAACTTGGCCGTTTCTCGGATCCACAGCCACAGCCGCGGCCTTTGCTGCCGGGCTGGCCGCCAGCGAGCGGTATAATTCTTCCTGCAGCCCCTTATCAATATTAAGCATCAGGCTTTGGCCCGGCACCGGCTGGTCCTCGCCGAGCACGTCTAGCACCTTACCGGCGGCATCAACCTCAACTAAGTCGCGGCCATTTTGGCCGTGTAAAAATTTTTCATACTGTTTTTCCACGCCGGTCTTGCCGATATAATCCACTGAGCTGTAATCGCCCTTGCTACTACTGCTGTCCAATTCCCCCGGGCCCACTAAGCCAGTGTAGCCAACGACATGTGAAAATACGGGCGCGTCCTGGTATTGCCTTATGGGAATCTTCTGGATGGAAAAGCCAATATACTGCGTAGCTTTGGTCTCAAAAAGAATGCTTTGGTTTAAACTTAGATCCTGGGCGAGTAAAAGCGGCTGAATAGAGACGCGGTTCGCTCCGGCCAGTTTTTTATTTAAATCATTTAAGTCAAGTTTTAGATCCGCGGCCAACTGCTGCACCTCGACATCCAAACCCGACTTAGGCAAATCAAAAGGCGTTGCCACCAAGTTAAAACTGGCTGTATTTTCCGCCAGCGGCTCTCCGTAGCGGTCCAAAATTTTACCCCGCGGCGCCAACAGATCCTGGCTGCGAATGCGGTTGTTTTCCGACAAGGCGCGAAAATCTTTGCCGCGCACAATTTGCAAATAAAAGACCCTGCCGCCCAGTGCCAAGAAACAAACCGCCAGTATTAACCACAACCAAAAAAACTTCGGCTGCGGCCGATCGCGGTCGTAAATTTCATCAGTACTTAAAGCGGTATCTGCCGCGGTTTCGTCCCAATCTAGCGCGCGGCGGCGGCGACCGGAAGATATAAAATTTTCAGGTTCAAATGGGCTGTTCATCGAGCTTTATATTCGCGCAAAATTTGCTTGCGGATAAAAATTTTCAATTGCACGACCGCAATGTAAACCGGATAAATAAATACCAGGTTCAGCAAAAAACTAGAGGCAAACTGCCGCCAAAAATTGGCCCAACCAATAAAGTCCGATGTCATTCCAATTTTAAATAGGCCAAAATTAACGGCAACAAATCCTACATTAAACACCAGCTGGGCCGGCAGTAAAAACAGACCCAAAAATTTTAAGCTGGCATCCATGACCAAAAACTGCCTGGCCGCCGCCGAAGCCAAAAAAACCATCAGCAGCAGCGGTAAACTAAAGCTTCCCGGAGGCAAGCCGGCCAGCGCGTCCATAAATAAGCCGGCCATAAGCGCAATAAAGAAGCAATCATAATTTTCCTTATCCAAAGCAAAAGCCAAAGCGAGTAAAAACAAAAAATTTGGCGCCGCTCCCTGCGCCTGTAAAAATGGCGCCACGCCCGCATTTAAACCGGCCACTATTGCCAAAAATAAAAAATAAATGAGGTATTTCAACGATTGAATAAATTACTAACCAAACTTAACAAAGATTGATTAATATTAGACAAGCGGCCAAGCTTACTTTGTACCGCGACTCTATGGCCTGGCCACAAACACGAAACCAAGGGAACTAAAATCAATCGGGCTGAGCAGCGTGGTCTTTTTAAACAAATCGTTCTGCGAAGAGATCACATCGCCAATCTGTCCGAGTAAAATGCCTTTGGGAACCTGCTCATTAATGCCGGCTGTCGTAACCAGCCAGCCAGCCTGCAAGTCCTGCGTCTGCGGCAAGCGGTCTAAAACCATCCCGGCGCCAAATGAGCCTTCCGCAATGGCGTATGAGCCGGTTTTGCTAATCTGGGCGTCGACAGAAAATTTAGAACTTATCGCCAACAGCGCCGTGCTGCTGTATTTATCAACATAAATAATTTTGCCCACCAAGTACCCTTCAGACACGACCGCTTGCCCCACCGCCACACCCTGTTTGCCGCCGCAGTTAAGCACCAAGGTATCAGTTAGGCCAAAAGGGTTCTCTGCAATAGCGCTGCAGGCAACCAAAGAATACTTTACCGAGTCGGCGAAACCCAGCTGCTTGCGCAACGCTTCATTATCCCTTTTTTCTTGATCATAATCCGTCAACTGGCGCTGCAGCTCCACGACCTGACCCCGCAAGGTGGCGTTTTCCGCCGCGATTCCGCGCAGCTGGTAAACAGCGGCCAAAAATCCTTTGACCGAACCGGCGGTCTTGCCGACCAAGTATGCCACCGGCCGGGGCGCCTGGACAAAAACCTGGCGCACGGGCCCAAGCCAGCCTTTAGCCTGCAAAAGCAGCAAAAAAAACACAGCCGACAGCGTGGCAAAAAAAATCAAAAAACCTTTGGTGTAAATAAAACGCATTATAAAAGTAGTAAGTAGTATGTAGTAAGTCGCAAGCAAAACCATCACGCGTCCCGCTTAATACTTACTACCTGATACTTTATACTAATTACCTGGGAATCTTCCCAAACTCGGCGGGCACGAGCACCTCGCGCAAAGTCTCCAGGTCTTCCACGACCACGCCGGCGCCGCGCACGACGCAGGTCAATGGGTCCTCGGCCACGGTAATGGGCATTTTGGCCGCCTCCTGGACAAGCTTGTCCAAACCGCGCAATAACGACCCGCCGCCGGCCAAAACAATGCCGCGATGCATAATGTCGGAAATTAGCTCCGGCGGAATCTCCTCGATTACGGCCTTAATATTGTTAATAATTACCTTTAGGCTGTGCATTAGGGCCTCACGCGCCTGACTGTCGTTAATCACCACTTCTTTCGGCAAACCTGAAACCAAATCGCGTCCGCGCATTTGGGCGCTCAACGGTTCGCGCAGAGCAAAAGCGCTGCCCACGCTAATCTTGACGTCCTCGGCGCTGCGCTCGCCCAAAAGCAGATTAAAATTTTCCCGCGCATACTGAATAATGTTCTGGTTCATTTCGTCGCCCGCTACGCGCAACGATTTGGAAATTACAATACCGCCTAAGGAAATAACGGCAATCTCCGTGGTGCCGCCGCCGATATCCACGATCATGCAGCCGCTGGGCTCCTGCACCGGCAAACGGCTGCCAATGGCCGCGGCCATTGGCTCCTCGATTAAAAACGCCTCACTGGCCCCGGCGTTAAGCGCCGCGTCCACCACGGCGCGCTTTTCCACTTCGGTCACGCCCGAGGGAATACCAATAACCACGCGCGGCCGACGCAAGAACGAATAAGTCTGCACGTGGACCTTGTCAATAAAATAGCGCAACATCGATTCCGTCACTTCGAAATCCGAGATCACACCGTCCACTAACGGCCGAGTCGCCACAATATGCGGCGGCGTCCGGCCAACCATGCGCCGAGCCTCGTTGCCAATAGCCAAAATCTGTTTAGTCCGCTGGTTAATCGCCACCACGCTGGGCTCGTTAATCACTATCCCCTTGCCCTTCACGTAAACCAGGGTGTTGGCAGTGCCAAGATCAATACCAATATCTTTAGAAAATTTTTGGTAAAATTTTGAGAACACAAGAAAATGTAAGTTTAAGTATCAAAAACGAGAGCAAATAAAAACGGCAGTTTGGCTGCCGTCCCGAACAAAGAGCAAAGTCTCTTGCCGGCTACGTTTTTCGGGATGACAGTTATGTTGGCGAAATTAGGTTTATCATTTTGGTTTTTGATCTTTGGCCTTCAGCTTTACGGCAGCACTGCGGCCAGATCCGCGATTTTGACGAGCTTGGCTTCCTTTTCCGAGCGTTTTTTTACCTCAACCGACTCCTGCGCCAATGTTTTTTCGGAAACGACTACGCGAAGCGGAATGCCGATTAAATCGCTATCGGCAAACTTGGCGCCAGCCGACAAATCCCTATCATCATACAGAACTTGGCGGCCGCTGTCGAGCAGTTGCCGGTAAATTTTTTCCGCTTGTTCTTGCCCACCCCTTAAGCTAATTAAATGCACCGTAAACGGCGCCACCGCCTCCGGCCAAATAATCCCTTTCTCATCGCTGGATTTTTCCACAATCGCGGCCATAGTCCGGCCCACGCCGATCCCGTAACAACCCATATAATATGGCTGTTGCCGACCGTCGGCGGTTGCAAACACCGCGCCTTGCATCAGCTTGGTGTAATGATAGCCCAGCTGAAAAATATTCCCCACCTCGATGCCGCGCTTTTCTATTAGCTCTTTGCCGTCGGGCGAATCATAGCCAGCCTTGGCCATGGCAATATCGTAAAAACGCTCCGGCTCCGGTAGATCGCGGCCAAAATTAATATTGATGGAATGATAATCGGTAATGTTGGCGCCACATTCAAAATTTTTTCGTCCCCGTAAGGAATCGTCCATAATCACCCGAACTTGCTTTGGCAAATTCAAAATTCCCGCGTAACCGACCTCCGCGCCGGTAAGTTTTTTTATAGTTTCGGCGCTGGCCAACTCTAATTCATTACAGCCGGCCGCGTGCTTTAACTTAGTTTCATTGATGTCATAAATTCCGTTAACCGCCGCGGCCACAACCTCGCCCTTATCGGTTTCAAACAGGATTGTTTTTGTGGTCTTCTCCACCGGGATCTTTAAGAATTTAGCCAGCTCTTCCACCCCGATAATGCCTACCCCTTTCACCTCTTGCGCGTCTTTAAGTTCCTCGTCGGAGGCGTCCTGATACTTCCGGAACTTGGCCACGTCCTCGTGTGCCGCATAACTGCCGTCAGTCGTGGTCAGATACTTGGTTTCGCCAATCTCCGACTCCACCACAAACTCGTGGCAATATTCGCCGCCAATGTAGCCGTTGTCCGACTCCACAATCTCGGTTCTAAGGCCGAGGCGCTCAAAAATCCGGCTGTACACGCCCTTCATTTTCTCGTAGTAATCCTTAAAATCCTCTTCCGAGGCATGGAACGAATAACCATCCTTCATAATAAACTCGCGCACGCGCAAAAGTCCGCCGCGCGCTCGCAGCTCATCACGAAATTTAGGGGAAAACTGATAAAGTTGAAACGGCAAATCTTTATAGCTGATCTCAAACTTGCGCACCAAGTCCACGAACATCTCCTCGGCCGTGCCGCCCAAAGCGAACTCGGCATCGCGGCGGTCTTTGACCTTCATTAACTCAAAACCGGTAGTGGATGTCCGGTTGGTCTCCTTCCACAATTCCAAAGGGTGCAAAATCGGAGTCAACATTTCCTGCGCGCCGGCTTTGTCCATTTCATCTTTAATTATGGCCATAATTTTTTGCTGCACCCGCTGCCCGGCCGGCAGAAAAAAATACCTGCCCGCAACCGACTCGCGAATGTACCCAGCCTGCTTCAGCAGCCTAGCCGAAACCATCGTGTCGTCGCCGGAAACCGTTTTAGAAGTCTTTAAAAAATAGTGGGATTGTTTCATGGTTATTTCCTTGATTTAGGATTAAATTCCTTAATTTCTGCCGGCGGTCTCGGTTCAGGCAAGCGGTGTATTTTGAACATCTCCGCGAGGAATTGCTTCCCCTCTGCGGAAGCCGGATCAAAACCTTGTTTTTTGGCTTCGCTCAGGGCAACCTCGACATAACTTTCTGCAGCTCATCGATAAAACTTTTAACGTAAAATTCCAGCTCCCCTTGCCGCAGACTAAATTTTTTCTGATAAAACGCTTTAATAGCTTCAAACTTCTCATCTAAAGTTTTCCCCCGAAAACTTAATTTGTCCAAACTCTCCTTTATGCCTAAAACGGTTTCCAGCTTAAATGGGTCCACCTGTTTTGCCGCTTCGCCGAGGCGAGACAAATCCCGCATAACCATTTTCGTCTGAGCTACTTGGTCATAGTGTTCAGATTCAGCTTCGTCCGCAAAAAACCCGTCTTCCACCATTTTTACCCGCCAAAAATCTTTTAGCTCGGTCAACGTAAATATTTCCCCGATCTCCCTCATGTCCGCCTCCACGTAAACCGGTGCGTGTTTTTTTAACAAAGCCGATACCGAAAATCTGCTTGGCATGTTACTTGTGGAAAATATTTAAAATGTCATGGGTGGTCACCAAAAACATCAATAACAATAACAGCATAAACCCAACGGTATTGACCCACTGCTCGACTTTTTGATTGTTGCGCTTGCCGCGAAATTTTTCAATAACTAAAAACAGCACCCGGCCGCCATCTAGCGCTGGAAACGGCAAAATATTCAAAATCGCCAAATTCACGCTTAAAAACGCGGTAAACTGCAGCAAATAGATAAAGCCCATGCGGCTAACCTCGCCGGTTAGCTGCGCGATCTTCACCGGCCCGCCCAAGTTGCTAACGCTGACTTGGCCCGTAACTAACTGCCACAAGCCGGAAGCGATATTGCCAATCTCCACAAACGTGGTTTTTAAGCCCTCGTACGGCGCCAAGTACCACGGAAATGTCATAACCCCAATATTGCTTAAACTAATACCTGTTGGCCCTTGGTCAGGTCCCGGATGGGCGTTAGATTGCACCTCAAACTGAAGTAGCTGCCCCCCGCGCTTAACCTCAAATTGTATAACCTGGCCGGCGTGGCCAAGAATATACGAACTTAAATCATCACTCTTTGAAAAACTTTTTTGGTCGACCTGCAAAAGAATATCGCCTTCTTGCACGCCGGCTTTAGCCGCTGGTTGGCCAGGGACCACTTGCATAATGGCAACCTGAGGGTTATTTAACCGCGCGTGCGCGGGCAGGCTGCTTGGACTGTCCACGGCCACAGGCAGCCCCACCACCAGCCCAATAGATAACAGCACCCAAGCCAAAAGAAAATTCATAACCACTCCGGCCACCAGCGTAAGCAATCGGGCCCCAAACGGCCGGTTAATGAACGACCGCGAATCGTCTTCGTGCTCGTTATCCTCGCCGCGGATGCGGACAAACCCGCCCAACGGGATCCAATTAATCGAATACACGGTCTGGTCTTTATCCAGCGGCTGGCGATGCCCCCAAACCAACTTACGCCGTCCGTCCACTTTTTGAATGCCGGCCAGGCGCGGCGGAAAACCAAAACCAAATTCCTCTACGGCCATACCGCTCTTTTTGGCCACAATGAAATGCCCGAACTCGTGGACGAATATCAGGATGGCAAGGATAATGACAAACGTTACAATAGTCAAAATCATAAATTAGATTGCAATTCTTACTCCCGAATAATAAACATTTTTCCAACTAGACATTTCACCGGTATTAGGATCCATGTCGTCATGCAGACCAAGGGGACAGCGAGGATCTTCAAAGCGACCCAAACATCCAATTTTTGCAATCCCATATCTGGAAAGCTCGGTTGTAGCCTCAAAATCTTTCCATAATTTTCCGCAAGCACCGCCTTCACCTAACATTGCCGCATAATACTTCATGTCCTCTATAGTATTCCTATGGTTTTTATTTACCTTTAAGTGAGTTAGCTCCTGCAGCCCCTGTAACGTGTTAATGGTCAACGCCTTGGCTAAATTTGCAAGCTTCTCATCAGTGCATTCCTCCAGCTCTTCCTGAGTGATTAAGTTATGATCAATTAAAAAGTCTCTGATGGCGCGAGTCTGGTCGACATAACCGATGCCTTTAGTATTGTATTTACCCACATCCAACACTTGCGGGCGAAAGATCTTCCATTCAGACTGTCTAGCATCCTGATATACCCGTAAGACAATGACCATTCCTAATTCTCTTGCTTTTTCTAACTTTTCTTCCGAGGGTAACGTTGGTACTTCTGTTAATGCCAACTGCTTACTAAATACCTCGTTATACTTTTCCAGTCCATAAAAATCTTTTCCAAAAAGCTCTTTAATCCTTGATATATCACCAGGATTTAAGGTTTTCTCGACGATTTGCCCCACTCTTTCCGCGGCTAAATCCATCCTTTGTTTATCTGCCTCTGGCACATCAGCTTCACGGGCAGCATCCCGCAACGGCTTTTCCGAATAAGCAACCGCTCTAGCTATTTCAATATCATTTATTGGATTTGAAAATTCTGACATATGGTTACACTGTCATCACTTCTTTTTCTTTTTGCTCGGCCAATTTTTTAATCTCCTCGTTATACTTATCGATCTGCTCTTGAAGTTTCTTTTGGCCAAACGTTAAATCATCCTTGGAAATTTTGCCGTCGCTTTCGGCTTTTTTTAGTTCTTTAATTACGGATTCGCGCACATTACGGATGCCAATGCGCCCTTGCTCGGCCATTTGGCCGACCATTTTAACCATTTCTTTGCGGCGCTCCTCGGACATTGGCGGCAAAGTAATCCGAATCACGTTGCCGTCGTTGGTCGGGTTAAAACCCAAATTGGCCATTTGGATGGCCTTGTCTATGGCGCCAAGCTGGCTTTTGTCCCACGGGCTAATAGTTAAAGTTTTGGCGTCACTGACACTGACGGAGGCTACATGTTCAATGGGCATTTTGCTGCCGTAACTTTCCACCATTACCGTCGACAGCAAAGCCGGATTGGCGCGGCCGGTGCGCACGCTGTTAAGTTCATGAGCATAACGGTCAATGACTTTATCGAATTCCGACTTATGACTATTGATAATCTGGTCAACCATAATGTGAATTGATTAATATTGATGAATGTTAATTAAATATAAATAAGCAAATAAGCGCCGTCAAACTTCTGTCCTATTGCGCCGGCACGTAAATGCCGGCGTAAGCGATTTGCGGCAATTGCGGATCGGTTAAAATGTAATTAATAAAACCGGAAGTGGGGATATTTTGCGTCTGCCAACTGGCACCGCCGTCGGTGGATTTATAGATTACCGACCCCACACTGGTAAATACCAAATTACTTGAGGTCCGGGCAATGGTAATGGCCCTGGCGTTAGATTCGGTCTGCTTAACCGGCAAAGCCAGTTGATTCCAGGTTTGGCCGCCGTCGGTGGATTTATACAACCCGCGGCTGGTAGTTAGGTATATCAAACTTCCGGTGACGCTGTCCACAAAGCCTTGGTTGAACGCAAACGGTTCGGTATATAAATAATCTGTGGGGGAAGTCTTGACGATGCTCTTGGTTAACTCCTGAAAATCCCCGGCCTGTGCGCTGGCAAAGCCGCCGCTAAACAAACCTTTGGTTTTAAGCAGTACCAGCACGGCGTTTGGCTGCCAGAACACGCGCATTACCGGGTCGCTAAAATTAGCCATAAGCTGCCAGGTTTGGCCGCCGTCCGCGCTTTTTATAAGACTGCCCGAATTAGTGCCGATGATCAGCTGTTGCGGAGCCTGCGGATTTAAAGCCACTACCCGAACCGCGTTATTCTGTCCGGCGTCGTTATAGACTTGTTGCCAACTGGCGCCGCCGTCTACAGACTTTAAAACTTTGCCCTGGCTGGCGTAAATTCCCGCCGCGTAAATGATTTTGGGATCGCCTGAGTTAATAGCAAAATCATAGATCGCAATTTTCGACAAAATGTTTGTCCAACTGGCGCCGGAATCTTCTGATTTGTACAAACCCCCGCTGTAACTGCCAACAAACACCGTCTCGCGGTTGCTGGGGTCAAAATCCAGCTTGGCAATATTCAGCTGGCCAATGTTGGCACTGCCACCCTTAAGAACGTTGCTAAACTGCCAATCCGCGCCGCCGTTAACGGTTTTAACCACGCCGGCCGCGGCCGGCGTGGAAAACATATTGCATCCGGCGGACAGCAAGGCCGTGGCTAAGCCTAAAATAATAATTTTTATTTTCATACGCTCCTTGCGAATAACGGCGCGATTATAAAAATTTATGCGCCAAAAACTTCAAAAACTCATAAATAAACTTTGCAGCAGGCTTTTCTTGTTGCGGTTTTGCCCGATACCGACCATGGCCTGGCGCAAAGCCTCAAGAACCGAAAAACTTTTTGGTTGCTGGCGCAGTTGCCTCAACTCCCAATCCAGCCATAGCCCAAACAACTCATAAAGCTGGAAGTTTTCCAGCTCGGCTAATTCGGTAACGCGCAACAGCCGCTGAGCTGAAGCCTGGCCTTTGAGCTCCCGCCAAGTTGAAACGGCTTGCAAACGCGACTCTAGCCACGGTTGCTCGGCCGCGAGCCGGACTAACTCCCCCGGACAACCAAAGCAGAGCCCCAGCATTTCATTGGTCACCCTTGCCGGCAGGGTCTGGGCAAACTCGCGCAATTGCGGTTCGGATAATGCGCCAAAGCCCAAAATTTGGCAACGTGACAAAACCGTAGGCAACAGGCCTTGCTGCCGCCCCACCAAAATAATTACGGTACTGGGCGGCGCTTCCTCCAAAGTTTTCAGCAGCGCGTTCGCGCTTTCCGCGTTCAAACGTTCGGCGTTATTAATCAGCGCCACTTTATTTTGGCCAAGCAACGGGCGTAACGCCACTCGGGCCGTAAATTCCCGCAAACGCTCCACTTTAATCTCCCCCGGCTCGTCCAACGGCAAAAAATCCGGATGGTTAACCAGGCTGCCTGCGCCCAAAATCTTCTTGGCAAATTCTTCGGCCAAAGTCCGCTTGCCTACGCCCGAGGGGCCGGCGAATAAGTAAGCGTGCGCCAGCCGCCCGTTAGCCAAAGCCTTGTCCAAAATCTCTTTTACCCCTTCGTGCCCAAAGGTTTGCCAGGTTGTCGACATGACTGCATTATAACATTTTTCCCGTCACCCGCCAAAAATTTTAAAGCCGGCAATCGCCGGCCTTAAAATTGCAAAATATTTATTGACCAACCGCGATTACGCCTTGTATAGACGGATCTAAATGGTCGTGATAACCCCAGCTACCGGCTTTAGTGAACTGGAACCGGTACTCCCCGCCTGGCGGAATGGCTTTAAGCGCGTCGAAACCCGGGTAACCGGTATGGGTCGGGTGCGGGTTGGAAGCCGGCCAAAAATCCACCGAACTTTTATTCTTAAAAAATACCCAATCGTTAACTTTGATATTAACCGACTGCGGGGCAAACTGGCTGCCGTTAAAATCAACTTCAACCACCGCGATATCCGGGCCGGCGTCCGCATTTTCTCCGCCAGAGTAGGTTGCGCCTGGCTTAGGCTGCGACGCGGCTTTACTCGTGGTCGCCGCTTGCGGCTGCTCAATACCCCCGGCGGCCGGCTGCGAAGTTGAAGCCGTTTGCGGCAAAACCGTTCTCTCACCCGGCTGCGGCGACTCAACTTTGGCGTGATGGTAAAAATAATACACCACGCCGGCGGCAATTAACAAAAAAATTAAGATCGCTAAAAATTTTTTTCCCATAAAATTATTTTTATTGTATGATACATTATAGCATAACCGCTTATTTATGAGGAAACAAATTATCGACGAACCCGTGACCCGGGCCAAGAAACGCGAGATAAAAAAACGTCCGCGCATGGGCATGTACGGCCGGTCATTGCGCGCGCAAAGCTCGCACGCCGGCAGGAAACTTGCAAAGCAATGACCCCCTACAAGCTACCAGCGCAAAGCAACAAGCTTCTGGTTATCGTCGGCCCAACCTCCAGCGGCAAATCCGAACTGGCTGTCCGTCTCGCCAAACGTTTTAATGGCGAAATTATTTCCGGCGACAGTCGGCAAATTTATAAAAGCATGGACCTGGGCACCGGGAAAGTGCCAGGCAAATGGCAATGTCTGCCATTTGCCTGGCACCCTAAGCGGAACGCGAGACGCAGAGTCAAACGGCCTCTTAAACATAAAAAAACATACATTTACAAAACCATTCCCCACCATCTCATTGATTTCATCAGTCCCAAAAAACAATACTCAAGCGCCCTGTTCCAGCAGCAAGCCCGGAAAAAAATAAAAGAAATAGCGGAGCGCGGCCGCTTGCCGATTCTCTGCGGCGGCACCGGGCACTGGATCGACGCCGTCGTGTTTAATCAAAAATTGCCAGATGCCCAGCCGAATTCCAAGTTGCGCGCGCGACTGGAAAAAAAATCGGCGGATGCTCTTTACCTGCAACTCCAAAAACTTGACCCACGGCGCGCCGCCAACATAGACCGTCATAACAAACGTCGGCTTATTCGCGCACTGGAAATCATAATCACCACCGGCAAACCCGTACCAGCACTTTCCTACCAGCTACCAACAACAAGCTACAAGCTACTGTGGATAGGCCTCAACCAACCCCAAGCTGTCCTTTACCAGAAAATTGAAAAACGCCTAACGCAGCGCCTTAAAGCCGGCCTGCTGAAAGAAATTGCCAATCTGCGGCGGCAGGGGCTGTCCTGGAAACGCCTGGAAAATTTTGGCTTGGAATACCGCTTTGGCGCGCAGTATTTGCAAAACAAACTGGATTATAATACAATGGTCGAGCTACTGGCCCAGGCCATTAAGCATTTTGCCAAACGCCAGCTGACTTGGTGGCGCCGCAACCACGGCATCCGCTGGGTTAGCCAGCCAAAACAGGCACTTAAATTAACCAAAAGATTTTTGAAAAATCATGCCTGAACTACCACCAAGACACAAAGACCCGGACGACGATTTGCCCACCCCCGACCAAACCCGAGAAAACCGACTGCGAGATTTTTTGGAACCCGGGCCAAACCTGCCGCCTTACGATCCTGATCTTGACGAGAACCGGCCGGAACCGGAAGAATAAGAAACCCGCGAAAAATTTTCGCGGGTTTCTTATTGCTAATTTCCTTGCCAATCGGTATACTGTCTCGCAAGGAGGCCCCAAAATGAACACCCACGACACGTGTGGAGAGGACGAAAGCTGGACGGCATCAGCCGCCCTTTTGGAACACGCGACTAAAGCCGCAACCGCCGCGCTTTACGAGGACATCCCTTTGGCAGAAGCCGCGGCAGAGCCGCTCGGGGACCCGAGCGGCGAAGGCGACGAGGAGGAGTCAACCACCGACTCCGGCGCCGCCAAAAACGTCCAACCGCCGCTGACTACCACCTCATTGGGCGGACTGGAATTCCCTCCCTCCGGAGGGTTCCGTCCCGGGTTCCAGCGCATCGTCTAACCCTTCTCCCGCAACGGCCGACACATGGCCGCGCCGAGCATCACCGGCGCGGCTTTTTTTTACTTATATTTGAACCATTTTTAAAGGCTCAATCGGGGTTGAGCCTTTAAAAATCTTGATAATACAAAATTTAACTTTTCAACTTTTCCCGCAATAGCTTGTTAATGACCTGCGGGTTGCCTTTGCCTTTTAGCTCCTTCATAGTCTGACCGACCAAAAAGCCAAAGCTCTTTTCCTGCCCAGTCCGAAAATCCGCCACGGCCTTTTCGTTGGCCGCGACAACCTTATCAATTGCCGACAAAATAGCGCTTTCGTCCGAGACTTGGTGAAGGCCAAGGTCGTCAATAATGGACAGCGGCTCCCCACCCTTTTCGAACATGACCTTAAAAACGGTTTTAGCCGCGCTGCCGGAAATCTTTCCTTGGATGATAAGCTTAACCAGTTCGGCAAAATTTTCCGGGGTCACCGGCGCGTCATTGGGATTGACCATCTTGGCATTCAGCATGGCAGAAAAATCCTGCAAGCACCAATTGGCGGCCTGCTTTATTAATGCCAAACGATCCAAACCCGGTTCCTGCCTGGCCCACTCATCAATCTCGCTAACCACTTCCTCAAAATAAAACGTCAGTTCTTTCCAGTTTATTAAATTCTCAATGGCCGCGTCGTCCAAACCGTACTCGGACTTAAAGCGCTCGCGCTTTTGCGCCGGCAGTTCCGGTATAGCGCGCCTTAAATCATCCAAATAATCTTTGGAAAATTGCAGCACCGGCAAATCCGGCTCGGGAAAATACCGGTAATCGTTCGCCTCTTCTTTGGAACGCTGCTCCACGGTTTTGCCTTCGCGCTCGTTCCAGCCCATGGTCACCTGTTTGGGCGTCTTGCCTTCTTTCAGCAGCTCAGTCTGCCTTTCTATCTCGTAGTTAATGGCGGCTTCGGCAAACTTGAAGGAGTTGATATTTTTAACTTCGCACTTATACTTAGGCAAAGTTGTTTCGCCGGGCCTTCGCACCGAAATATTCGGCTCGCAGCGCATAGTGCCTTTTTCCATATCCGCCTCGCTGGCGCCGACATAGCGAATAATGTTGCGCAGCTCCGTTAAAAACGCGCGCGCCTCTTCCCCGTTTTCAATGTCGGGTTCGGTCACGATTTCCAAAAGCGCGCAGCCGGCGCGATTGTAATCTACCAAGGAATAAGGCAGGCCTTCGGGATGCACGTTCTTGCCCGCGTCTTCTTCCAAATGGGCGCGGGTAATGCCAATGCGCTTGATTTTGCCTCCGACGCTGACATCCAAATACCCATTTTTGCTGATTGGCTGGTCGTACTGGGAAATTTGATAGCCCTTGGGCAGATCCGGATAAAAATAGTGCTTGCGGTCAAACTTTGACCACTCGTCAATCTGGCAATTTAAAGCCAAACCCACCAGCGCGGCCAAACGGATGGCTTCCTTATTGGCCACGGGCAAAGTTCCCGGCTGAGCCGTGACAATTTCGTCAATGTTCTTGTTAGGCTCCTTTTCGTCCGGATTATTCGGCGCCGGGGAGAACATTTTAGACTTAGTTGCCAGCTCAACGTGGATCTCAAAGCCAATGACGGGCTTGTATTCGGTTGACGATGAAAATTCTTTCATAAAAAGTGTGCGGTGCTTAATGGATGACGGGCAGTACAAGAAACAATTACTTCAATTTATTCATCAAACTATTCAGCATTCTTTGAATTTTTTGACTTTCATACTGTCCACTAATCACTTACCACTGTCCACTCTTGGGTGCTTCTTATGAAAATCCGTGGCCTGTTGATACGCGTAGCCGACGTTAAAAATCTTTTGCTCACCCCACTGCGGACCGATTATTTGCAGGCCCACGGGCAAATTTGTAGACGGGTCGTCGTGAGCCGGAACAAAACCAGACGGCACGCTGATCGCGGGTAAGCCAGCTAAGGACGAAGGAATGTTCAGCTGGTCGGTAATGTAACCAAACAGCGGGTCATTAGCCGCATAGCCCAACTTTTGGGCGACCGATGGCGCCGTCGGCGCCGTTAAAACATCAACCTGGCTAAAAACTTTGGTAAACTCGTTAACAATCATGCGCCTGACCTTCTGCGCCCGCTTGTAATAAGCGTCATAATAACCGGCGCTTAAAACATAGGTGCCGGTCATAATGCGGCGCTTGGCCTCATCGCCAAAGCCTTCCGCGCGTGATTTAGTATAAACTTCCATCAAATCGCTGGCATTTTTTGTCACGTGCCCGTAACGAATCCCATCATACCGCGCCAGGTTGGAACTAATCTCACTGGGCGCGACAATGGCGTAAACCAACGAACCGTATTTCGCCGAGATTGGCAAATGTACCTTAACTAACTCGGCGCCGAGTTTTTCCAGCTCCCCAATCGCGCCCTGAATGGTTTGCTTAACCCGCTCGTCCATGCCCTCTAAAAAATACTCCTCGGCTATGCCGATCCGGACGCCTTTTAAGCTGACAGTTAAATTTTTTGAGTAAGCCGGCACCATTGCCTGGCCGGTCGTGGAATCTTTACCATCAGCTCCCGCCATGATTTCCGCGAGCCTGGCCAAATCTTCTACGCTGTAAGCCATCGCGCCCGGGGAATCAAGCGAACTGCCCATGGCAATTACGCCGTATCGGCTAACCCGGCCATAGGTCGGCTTCCAGCCGCAAACGCCAGTGAACGACGACGGGATACGAATGCTCCCGCCAGTTTCCGTGGCCGTGGCCCAAGGAATAAGACCGGCGGCCACCGCCGCGGCCGAACCGGACGATGAGCCGCCAGGCATGCGGCTTTTGTCCCAGGGATTTTTAGTTGGACCGTAAGCGGACGTCTCCCCGCTTGAGCCATGCGCGAACTGGTCTAAATTGGTCTTGCCGAGCAAGACCCCCTTTTGTTCTTTAATTTTTTCTATAACAGTGGCGTCGTATGGCGGAATGTAGTTGTCTAAAATTTTGCTGGCCGCGGTGGTGCGCACGCCGGCGGTGCAAAATAAATCTTTAGCCGCGTACGGGATGCCGCACAAAAACGGATTCTCACCCGGGCTGGCAATGTAGTCATCGGCGGCAGCGGCCTGCTTAAGTGCCTGTTCCTCGGAAATGGTAATAAATGCGTTTAAATCGCTTTTTTTTATCCGCTCCAAAAAATATTTCGTCAGTTCCACCGACGAAATCTGTTTTTTATCTAAAAGCTTGCGCAGCTCGGTTAGGGAGAGATATGTAAAATCCATAATGACTTAAATACGAAATCCGAATACCGAAATACGAAAAATATCTAATTTGAAAATTCCAAATATATTTTTTCGAATTTCGAATTTCGTGTTTCGAATTTTTTAAAGAATTGCTTTTACTTTATAAAACCCGTCTTTCATTTCCGGCGCGTTCTTAAAAATACCCTCGTGGGTATCGGAAACTATCGCCGCGTCGTCGCGCTGCACATTGACCAAACCGGTGACTTCAAAAACCTCGTCCACGCCGCTTACATCCACTTTTTTCAACTCGTCAACGTAATCTAAAACCGTGGAAAGGTCTTTTTGAAACTTTTCCACCTCGCTCTCGCTTAGCTCAATGCGCGCGAGCGACGCGATTTTTTTAACTTCGTCCTTGCTGAGCATGGCTGAATTATACCAGCCGTCGCCGGAAAACTCAAGGCATGGTGGACCAGAAACTTACTACTCCAAAAGCTTATGAGACGCCAAAAAACTCATAATCGGCCCGGCGCAAGCCGGGCAAATAATTTTGCGGCGACCGGTCTCGGTAAACTCAACCTGCCACTCTTCCTCGCCCAACGGCTTGGCGCAAAGGGCGCAAACTTGGACCTTAGTGGTTCCATCCCGTTCCGTATGGTGCTGTGCTTTTTTATGCTGCTGCATATTTGTTGTTAAGTTTATTAATAAACAAACCGCGTAAACCAGCCTTAAAACGAATTCGTCTGGCTGAGGCGCCAAAAAATCGCTTTTAAGAACTGATGATTAATTTCGTCAAGCATCTCGGCAAACAATTTTTTGCCCTC
>JAGWQI010000108.1 GCA_028870105.1 Patescibacteria group bacterium | reverse complement strand
CGCAAACCGTCACCGTGCTGGAGCCGCTGCCCAGGCCATATAGCGAAATTTGGCTGCCACTGACGCTGGCGGAAACCACGCCGGAATTGCTATTGCTAGAAATATAAAAACTGGGGTTATAAATCGGCATCGACGCGGTAACATAAGCAGTCTGGCCAACGTTCAAATTGACGCTGGTTTGGCTCAAAGTTAACCCGCCCACAGGGCAGCCGTAATAACCGCAATTGCCGTAATAACCGCCGCCGTAATTAGACACAGTCACGCTGTTGGACTGCTGGCCGCCCACGGTCACATAGATCTGCGAGGCCCCGGCCAAGCCATAGGAGCTACTACTAACGGTAGTGGTAAAATTTCCGCTATAATCCGTAGTGCCAAAATTATTGATGGTCGTGGCCAGGCTACTACCCGAAGGCGTATAACTTAAAGCAACGGAAGAGCTGGGATTGGCACCGCTAATGCTGACGACCACGCCGCTGCCGCTATTGTACACTGAAAGCACTGGATTATAGGCGAAGGCTTTAGGCGCGCCAAAAAACAGCATGCTGATAAAAACAGATGCGATTAAGCCATAGATTTTGGCGATTTTCATATAAAATTAATTAATGCTGGACATTATATAGTAGACATTTTTTCATACTTTGTCAACCGTAAAATATTTGCCGCTGGCCGGGACGCAACATAAAACCGGCGGCCTTTTTACAGCCGCCGGTTCGTTAATCAAATTATTTCTTGGCTTCCAAAATCCGTTTAGTTGCCAAAATGTAAGCCGCGCTCCGGAACGTGGTCTTGTACTGTTGCTTGACCGCGTAGACGTCCGCAAACGCCTGCTTAATTTGCTTTTCCAATTTTTCCAGCACCTGTTCCTTTCCCCACGTTTCATCTTTCATGTTCTGATACCACTCGTAATACGAAGTGCAAACTCCCCCGCTATTAGCTAAGATGTCGGGAATCACCACCACGCCGCTCTTAGCGAAGACTTCGTCCGCCTCTGGCGTGGTCGGACCGTTAGCCATTTCCACCACCAACTTAGCCTTAACCTTACCGGCGTTATCTTTAGTCAAGACGTTTTCCAAAGCA
>JAGWQI010000107.1 GCA_028870105.1 Patescibacteria group bacterium | reverse complement strand
GCCTGGAAAAAATCCCACGGTATTTAAATCCCCGCAAATTACGATCCTCTCCCCGGTTCCAATATGATTTGCCAAAAACCGAACCTGCTTTTCTCTTTGCCTTAGGCCGCCTTGCCAATCTAGGTGGACATTAACAATCTCAATTTCGTCGCCACCTATTTTAAAATTTCCAATTAGCGCGCCTCGTTGATTTGGTAAAGCCGGAAAACCGCCGAAACGATGAACACTTGCTTCAATAAAATTCAGTTTTTCCAGTTTCGGCAACCTTATTTTTTTAAATTCAGATGCGACGACAGTAGGTGTCTTCCAAAGCATCGCCAAACCAAAGTCAAAATTATTAACGTCGGACAAAAAATGCTCTTCTTGCCAACCAGGCCCTAACTTATGAAGCAACTTGCTTAGGCTAAATTTGGTCTGCCCATCCTTCCGAACTTCCTGCAAACAGATAACATCAGTCCCATTTTTGGCTAAAAATAAAATATTGCTCTCAATAGCTTCCGGCTGCAAACCGATTTGAATATTATAACTAGCAAGCGTCAAATGTCTCCGCATGCATTAAATTTAAAACCTGCCGTATTCCGCCGGTTGGCGGAGGCAGGTTTATTGTACCAAGAATTTCTAAAACCTAAAAGCTAAAAACCGATTAAAACCCTTCGTAATCGTGCATGGTCAGCTGCGCCTCTACTTTCTTAATCACCTCAATAACTACCGCCACGACAATCAGCAGGCTGGTGCCGCCAAATGTTAAAGCAGTTGTGCCCGTAAAACGCTGCGCGATTAACGGCAAAATAGCAATGACCGCCAAAAAGAACGCGCCGGCCAAAGTAATGCGGTTTAAAACCTTAGAGAGAAAGTCGGCCGTCTGCTGGCCGGGGCGCATGCCCGGAATAAAACCGCCGTTCTTCTGCACGTTCTCGGCAATTTCATCTGGGTTGAACACCACTGCGGTGTAAAAATAAGTAAAGCCCATGACCATCAAAAAGTAGACCACAGAATAAAAATATCCTTGGCTGTTAAACAGACTAATGGTCTTTTGCGCAAGCTGGGAGACGAACACCGACCGGCCGCCGACAAAAAATTGGG
>JAGWQI010000005.1 GCA_028870105.1 Patescibacteria group bacterium | reverse complement strand
TTGGTTATCGCCGGCAAGGTGGGCTGGAAGCATCGGGCAATTTTCAGGGAAATTAAGAGAAGCCAAAAATCTGCTAAGATAAGCTATATTGGCTACGTAGCAGAAGCTGATAAGCTGGCGGTGATTAAGCTGGCAAAAATGTTAGTTTACCCCAGTTTTTACGAAGGTTTTGGGTTCCAGCCGCTCGAGGCTATGTCCGTGGGAACGCCGGTGATTGCCAGTCAGGTCAGTGCGCTGCCCGAGGTCACCGGTGGGGCCGCGTTATTAGTTGATCCTTACCGCGTGGATGATTTGGCGGAGGCGGTTAATCTGTTATCAACCAACAGGATTTTGCGAGAAGAGCTAATAAGCAGGGGCCGTGAGCAAGTAAAAGGGTATTCTTGGACTAAAGCCGCCGGCCTGGTACTGGCGGAACTTAATGCTTTATGAGAATAGGGATTGACGCGAGGATCTGCGGGATTAACCACGGCGGCATTGGTCGTTATGTTTTCGAGCTGTGCAAAAATGTGCCTAAGCTTGACCCGCAAAATCAGTACTTGATTTTTTACCGCGCGGATGATCCTAGCGGATCGCAAACGCTGCTTGAGTCCTTGCCAGTCAATGCCAAACCGATACCGGTTAGTATTCGTCATTATTCAATAAAGGAGCAGTTGCGTTTTTACAAAATTTTAGACCGGTTGAATCTAGATTTGGTACATTTTCCGAATTTTAATGTTCCGCTTTTGTATCGTCGGCCTTTTGTGGTCACCATACACGATTTGGCGCATCATAAGATTAGCGGCCACAAAAAAAGCCATCTGTTGCATTTTTGGGCGTATAAAAAAATTATTCAAAACGCGGCTGACCGGGCAAAATCGATTATTACGGTTTCGCAGGCTTCTAAAAGCGATGTTGTCAAATATCTGAGACAGCCGGCGGAAAAAATTACGGTAATTTACGAGGGTGCCAGCCTGCCGACGCAGGTCGAAGACGCGAGGCTTGCCGAGATTAAAAAAAACTACCGGCTGTCGAGGCCTTACTTTTTATTTGTGGGGGTGCTGGAGCGCAAAAAAAATCTGATTAGTTTAACGAGGGGGTTTGACGAATTTATTCAAAAAAACCGGCTTGATTTTGATTTAGTGGTCGTCGGCAAAAGCGATAAGCATTATCCCGGCATCCGGCATAGCGCTTTGGATATTAGAGCCCGCGACCGGTTGGTATTTTGCGGCGCCGTGGAAGACACGGAGCTAGCCGCGTTATATAAAGGGGCTTACGCGTTTGTGTCCGCGTCGGTTCACGAGGGTTTTGGGTTGCCGGGGGTGGAGGCGATGCGCTTTGGCTTGCCCTTGATTGTTTCAAATACCGAGGTTTTTAACGAAATTTACGATAATGCCGCGGTATATTTTAACCCTCTTGATCCCGGCGATATTGCGGAAAAAATGCGCTTGCTGGCGGAAGACCGGGATTTTTACAAGCAGGTTGCCGCGCATAGCGCTAGCCGCGCAGCGCTATTTAGCTGGGAAAAAATGGCGCGCGAGACCTTATCAGTTTATCAAGCACCATTATGAAAATTTTACTTGTTGGCGGGGGCAGCGGCGGGCCAGTGGCTCCTTTATTGGCTGTCGCCGCGGCCATTAAACGCCATCATTCGCGGGCCGAATTTTTATTGCTTGGCACCAAATTTGGCCCGGAGCGGCAAATGGCCGCGGCCGCGGAGATTGAATTTATGGAGATTCCCGCGGGAAAGTGGCGTCGCTATTTTAGCTTGAAAAATTTGACGACCCCTTTTGAAGTTTTGGCCGGTTTTTTTGCCGCGCGGAAAATAATCAAGCGGTTTGAGCCGGATTGTGTGTTCGGCGCTGGCGGGTTTGCGCAGGTGCCGGTGGTTTGGGCGGCGAAATTCGCCAAAATTCCGTCAGTCATCCACCAGCAGGATTTACAGGCCAGTTTGGCCAACCGGCTTTGCCAGTCTGCCGCCACTTTAATCACCGTGAGTTTTGCCGATAGCCAAGCGGAGTTTTCTTCGGGTTCAGGCTTATTTTATAAAAAAAACAAAAGTAAAGTTGTGCTTGCCGGTAACCCCTTTCGGGAAAGCCTGGCGTCTGCCAATAAGCAAGATGGGGTTAGATTGTTTGACCTAAAAGAGGATTTGCCGACTTTATTAGTGCTGGGCGGCGGCACTGGTTCGCAATACCTCAACAGCCTAATTACCTCAAATCTTAAAGTCTTGACCAAGTACGTTCAAATTATTCACGCCACCGGTGCCAATAAGGGTTCTGTCACGAGCCAGGATAATTATTACTCCGCGGATTTTATTGATAATATGGGCGCTGCTTACGCCGCGGCCGACGTAGTGCTTTGTAGGGCGGGACTTTCGACCATCACCGAGTTGTCCAATTTAGGGAAGGTTGCTATTGTAGTGCCGCTTTTGGGGACGCATCAGGAATTTAACGCTTATTTTTTGTTTAGATCGCAAGCGGCTATCGTTTTTGATCAATCGGAGTTATCCGGGCCGATTTTGGTTAAAACGTTGCGTAGGTTGCTGTTTGAACGCGAGCTGCAAGAAAATCTGAAGCGCAATATTAGCAAAATTATGCCAAAGAATTCCACTCAAAAGATTGCGGACTTAATAATTAAACTTTCGGAGACGACGCAATAAATATGGCGGACGAACCTAAAATAACGTTGGGCCTGGCTTTGAGCGGCAGCGGCAACCGCACGACTTTTTACATTGGATTTTTGGAGGTGTTTGCGGAGCAAAATATTAAAATCGATTACTTAGCGGCCAGTTCCGGAGGCTCCATGGTAGCGGCCGCGTACGCTTGCGGTACGCTGTCGGAATTTAAGGAGGTGATCTTGGCTTTAAATAACGAAAAACTTAAGCAGTTTATTGGGCCGGGGCGGCGCGGTGGGCTATATTCGCTTGACCCGATGGAAGAAAAAATGCGCGAATTTACCAAAGGCAAGACTTTTGAGGAAGTGAGGCCGCTCATGTCCTTTGTGACCGTGGATATTGAAAACGGGGAGCAAGTAAATTTGTGCATGGGCGACATTGCCCACGCTTGCCGTATTTCCTGCACCTTGCCGGGCGTGTTTGAGCCGGCAAAATGGGGCAACCGCACGTTGGTGGACGGCGGGATTGTTAACCTGGTACCGGTTGACGCGCTGAAGCAATTTCCAGTAGACGTTACAATCGGTGTTAATATGCGCGGCACCCGACATATTTTTAGCAACAAACAGATGACATTAAAAAAGGTTTACAATTTTTTTAAAAAAGTTTTATTTATTGACGAAATGGAAGCGCTGTTTAACGGCGCGTTTGAGAAAAAAAATTTGGATTTTGAGATTAGCCCGCCGTTGTTTAACGTTTTGGGCAAGAGCCTTGATTTGGCCATTAGGTCTTCAAAGCAGGACGGCCGGGCCGATTTATCCTGCGATTTAATGATCGATCCGGGTTTGCCGCTGCTGAAGCGGGACATTTACACGCAATTTCATCCGTTTTACGAAATGGGCCGGAAGTGCGCCGAAGATAATTTGCCAAGAATCCGGGAGCTGGTCCGCAGGAAACGAGAAAGCATGCTATATTAATATTTAAGGTTTGTCGGCCAACGATAATTAAAAATTGCGATGATCCAGAAAGAACTTGAACAAATTTTGTCAAAAGATGGCGCTAAGCTGTATTTTATTGGCATTGGCGGCATTGCCATGTCCGCCGCCGCGAACTTAGCGCGCGACTTTGGTTATCAGGTTGCTGGTAGCGATAGTCAAACCATTTATCCGCCGGCCAAAGACGTACTGATCCAAAACCAAGTTGAATATTTTACCGGTTACAATGCCGAACAAGCGGCAGGCAGCGAAGCCGATTTGTTTGTGCTCTCGGCCGGCGAAGGGCTGGATAACCCGGAGGTTAAGCATGTCGTGGAAAAGGATTTGCCAAGGGTCGGCTTAGCGCAGCTGCTATACGAATTGTCAAAGGACAAGTTACGCATCGTGGTAGCCGGCACGCACGGCAAATCAACCACGGCCGCCTTACTCGGGCACTTGGTTAAAAATTTGGACAATAGCTCGTTCGTGGTAGGGGCCGTACTGCAAAATTATCAAAGCAATTTTCATTCGGGGAGCGGCCACTATTTTGTGTTTGAGGGAGACGAATATAAAGAACAATTTGATGATCCGACGCCGAAATTCCATTATTACAAACCTGATATTTTGGTTTTGACGAATTTGGAGTATGACCACCCGGACCAATTTGCTTCACTTGACGATTTGCAAAATGAGTTCCGGCAGCTCCTATCCGATATGCCGGAGGATGGCTTAATTGTTTACAATGGCGATAACGCCGACTTGGCGCGATTGGTTCACGAGTCTAACGTCGCCTCAATCAGTTTTGGCTTGGAAAGCGGCTTAGATTTTGTCGCGCGCGACATTCAACCAGGCCCCCAATTTACCAATTTTGGCGTGGCTAATAAATTTTCTAAGGATTCCATAGCCAAGCTTTTGGAGAAAGATGAGGAATATCAGATTCAGCTGCCGGGGAAGTTCAACGTTTATAACGCTTTGGCGGCCATTGCCACTTTGCGGACTCTGGGTTTTGGCCGGGAAGATATTGCCCTGGACCTAGTTAGTTTTTTGGGGTTAAAGCGCCGCTTTGAGATTATTGCCCAAAAAAATGGCATTACCATCATTGACGATTACGCACATCATCCAACCGCGGTCAAAGAGACTTTGGCGGCGGCCCGCGCGCGCTATCCGGAGGCTAAAATTTGGGCGGTGTTCGAACCGCATACCTACAGCCGAACCAGGGCCTTATTGGCGGAATTGGCCAAAGCCTTTACCGACGCCGACGAAGTGCTGATTTCCGAGATCTATCCCGCGCGCGAATCGGCCAAAGACGCCAACATCAGTTCACAGCAAGTCATCTCCGCCATTAAGCCTTACGCCAAAAGTGTCACTTTGGTGCCAAATAAAGCCGAGGCAGTCACCTTGCTTAAAAAAGCTCTGAAGCCCGGCGATGTAGTCGTAATTATGGCCGTGGGCAGCTTCAACCGCCTAGCTTATGAGTTAAAGGACGTGATATAATAGATCTGAAAGATATGAAGGAGAACACATTTGAACCAAACTTAGGCGGCCACCCCGAAAGAATGAGACAAGAAGGGATCAAGGTCCATTATAACCAGTTGGCCAAAATCGGCGACATGGTTGAGGCCATAGCCGAAGTTAGGGGGCAAATGCTAAAGGGAACCAGGTTAAAAATCGCAGACATTATTATTAGGCTTAATGGGAACGAGAGGGGATTTTTAAAACGCTTGGTTTTTGAGAATGTCCCCGGAGAGTTTAACCCCCAAAGATTTAAAATAGTTTCTGAGCGGTGAAAATCAAACCAAACGAAAATTTAAGCGCTTATACGACATTTAAAATTGGCGGCCCGGCCAAATATTTTTGCGTGGCAAAAAACTCCGACGATATTCGTGAGGCTCTCTTGTTTGCCAAGCAAGAAAAGCTGCCGGTATTGGTCTTGGGGGGCGGCAGCAACATGCTGGTTAGCGATAGGGGTTTTGCCGGACTTGCCGTAAAAATCGACCTTCGCGGGTGGCAGGCGCAGGAACGCGGCGACAGCGTGTTTTTAACGGCCGCCGCGGGTGAAAACTGGGACAATTTAGTCGAGCTGGCTGTGAAAAAAGCTTGGTGGGGGATAGAGAATCTTTCGCATATTCCCGGTAAAGTCGGCGCCATTGCGGTACAAAACGTCGGCGCGTACGGCCAAGAAGCGAGCCAGGTAATCGACAAGGTTGAAGTTTTAGAAAAGCAGAGCGGAAAAATTTTTAAATTTCGCAACCGCGACTGCGGGTTTGCTTATCGAGCCAGTATTTTTAACACCACACAGCGGGGAAAATTTATTATTTTAAGCATCACATTCAAACTTAGCCGGTTGCCCCGTCCAAATTTGTGGTACCGCGATTTAAGCTCGCGTTTCTCGGGCAAACATCCGTCGCTTGCTGATATTCGTCGGGCCGTAATTGAGATCCGCAATAAAAAATTCCCGTTCCCAACCGGCCCCAAGAACGGCAACGCAGGCTCGTTTTTTAAGAATATTATTATTGACCAAAAACAGTTTCAGCGACTTGGGGCCAAAATTTCGGAATCAATGGGGAACGATGCCCTGGATTTTTTAAACCACAAGGCAATCCTTATGCACAAACACTTTAAAATTCCCGCGGCGCCCGTGCTGGAAATTTGCGGCTTAAAGGGGTTGAACAACAAGCAGGCTAAAATCAACCAGGCCCAACCGTTGGTCATGCTCAATTTTTCCGGCAAGGCTAAGGCGGCCGACGTGCTTGGTTTGGCGGCCAAAGTTTTAAAGACAGTGAAGGAGAAAACAGGCGTTATTTTGGACCTGGAACCGGAACTTGTCGGTTTTTCGCCGGCCGAGTTAAAAAAGTATGGTATAATAGACTAACTTAAAATTAGCAACCGCAAAAAAAGTAAATTAGTATGAACATCAACTTTAAAGGTACGCGCACAAAGCTGACTGAGGCAGATCAATCTTACATTGAGGACAAGCTGTTGTCACTGGGAAAATTTATTAAGAACGCGGATAAAGTTTTTATCGAAGCCGAAACTGACGCGAAACACAAAAGCGGACTGGTGTTTCGCCTGGAAATCTCCGTTAACCCACCGGAGTTTTACGCCGAGGCCCGGGGCAATGATTTTTACGAAGCGCTCGATCTGGTTTTGCCAAAAATCAAGGAGCAGTTAGCTAAGCAGAAAGACAAGAAAGTGAGCCTTCGCCGGCGCAAGACCCCGCTGAAAGAATTAAGATAGTAAAAAAAATCGCCCTAGCGGGCGTTTTTTTTCGGTTTTCTTAATTTCAGGGCACGGTAATGCTTGTTAAGCATAAGCCGAAACCCCCCATGCTTATTAAACATTTCTTTGGCCCCGCGAGTCACCGTGACCGGGCTGACTTTCAGCCGTTTAATAATTTGGCGGTTGCTGAAACCTTGCTCCATCAGCTTAACAATCTGCCAGCGCACCGCTAAATCCTTATATTCCTTGAGCGACAGTAGATCGCCAAGAAATTCATGCAGTAAGGCGGGGGATTTGGCTGCGTTATGCAGAAGACTTTCCAGTTCATGCCCGTATTTAGGTTCGTATTTCATAATCCTATGATGTTGCCTAAAACTTAGCACTTAATGGGCTTTTGGTCAATTAGTTTTGAATGTGGATAATTCAAAATCAAGCTGATACACTGCACTAGTGCAGTGTATCAGCAGGGCTTGACAAGCTGAAAATTATCTGATATCATGCTGTTATGAACAGCAATATGGTAAAAAACACTCAGGTCTGGTGGCAGGCTTTGCGTCGCAGAGCCGAAGTTGTTTTTGCTGTTTAAATTACCGATTTCAAACACCTTCCCCGGCTTTGCGGAAGGTGTTTTGTTTTGGCCTGGCCGCCCTTTTGGACGTTTTTGCCAGCGCAAAACACCAGAGGCGGTCTTAATGCGCTGGCCAGCCGCCTTAAACAAGGAGAAAACATGTGGGATTTAGGGATCTTGAAGATTATTAACGGTAAAGAGTCGCCTGTCGCGACTCCGCCACTGGGACAATACAACGTTAAAATCTGCATCGAGCGCGACGGCAAACTGTACGAAACCCATAAATTCGAGGCGGTTTCAAACGGCACGATTCGAATCGTGTTCGACGAACAAAAACCGCAAGCAGCGGCGCCGGCTTAAAGCTGGCGCCACAAATTTGTTTTGATGATTGCCCTTTGGCAGCCATCAGCACGAATTCACAACGCGGAAAACAAGGGTGCTGCCTTGCCGCAAATAACGAGGGGTTATGGAAAAGCGAGAAAAGTGGCTGCATGCTATCGTCATTGCGCAGCGCGATTATAACGGAGTGCGCAAAGGCGCGCGCGGCTGGGTTATGGGCGTTACAGCGAAGTCCGAGATGCTCATCATGTTTGAACAGTCGAGCATGTTTGGGTCGAATCGTCGCGCCTGCAACGTTGCCTCGGAGTTGGCCGATGAACTTCTGAAAATCACAGGAATTTCGCACACCGACCCGTTTTTGCCGCACGCCGGCGGCATCCAGGCCATAGGAGGCTTTTAATGGCCTACGAACCGAGTAAGAGCGTGGTCCGGTTCTGGCAGCTTTGCGAAGCCGCGGGCCTCAGCCAAACCGGCAACGATACGGCGAAATTAAACGGGTTGGCGCGGGTGGTCAGGATCTACCTTGGCCGCTTTGACGAGGCACCGCTTGGCCGCTTGTGCGTACTGGCCGGCGGTCCGGATGGCGGCCAAGTTTGGGCCGAAGACCTTTCAGGCACAAACAACCGCGAGTCGCTGTTTGCCTGGGTCAGCCGCCAGGCCGAAATAGCAACCAGCGCTTATGCGGCCGCTAAGGAAGCCGCTCAGCAGGGGTGAAGTTTTCCTTCACCCCCCTTTTTTTTCATTTGACCTTTTTTAAATTTTTGCTAAAATATAGGAAATGGTCAATTTCTCCCAAAATTTCAGCTTTTTCTTTTATTTTACTCAGTCGGCTGAGACTGGAAATTTTGAGTTGATGTAAATTGACCGAACAATCGACTTAAAACTCCCGGCCTCAGCGCAAGCTGAGTTTTTTGTTTGGCCGCCGGGGCCAATCCAACAACAAAGAGGGATAACAATGATTATTTCGATGCGTCCTCACGCCACGCGCCAGGAAATTGACGCGGTATGCGCACGGATTTGCGAGTTTGGCTACAAGGTGCACTCGATTGAGGGAGAGGAGCGTGTGGTGATTGGCGTAGTTGGAATCGGCGACGTCACCGCCTGCTTGGAATCGCTGGAAGCCACACCCGGGGTCGAAAAAGCCATGCGCATCTCGGCTCCGTACAAGTTCGTGAGCCGCGAGTTCCGCCCGCAGCGCTCTGCGATCAAACTAAACGGGCTGGAAATTGGCGGCGGCGAGTTTGTTATCATGGCCGGACCGTGTTCGGTGGAGAGCGAGAAGCAGATTATGGAGACGGCCGCGTCCGTGGCCGCGTCAGGCGCTAAGGTGCTGCGCGGCGGAGCGTTCAAGCCTCGCACCTCGCCCTACGACTTTCAAGGCCTGAAAAAAAAGGGCTTGAAGCTGCTGCGCAAGGCCAAAGAGGCCACCGGGCTGGCGATTGTCACGGAAGTGATGAGCGACCGCGACGTAAAGCTGGTGGCCGAATACGCCGATTGCATGCAGGTGGGCGCGCGCAATATGCAGAACTTCGCGCTGCTCAAATCGCTTGGCAAATGCGGCCGGCCGGTACTGCTCAAGCGCGGCATGAGCTCCACCATTAAGGAGCTGCTCATGAGCGCGGAGTACATTGTGGCGCACGGCAATCCCAACGTCATTTTGTGCGAACGCGGCATCCGCACCTTCGAGACGGTAACCCGCAACACCTGCGACATTTCCGCCGTGCCGGTACTCAACGAACTGACGCATTTGCCGGTGGTTTTGGACCCGAGCCACGCCACGGGCAAACGCGCCCTGGTGCCGGCATTGTCCCGCGCCGCCGTGGCAGTGGGCGCGGACGGGCTGATTGTGGAAGTCCATCCGCAGCCGGAAAAAGCGGTCAGCGACGGCGCGCAATCGCTGACGCTGGAAGGGTTCCGCGAGATGATGGAAGGCCTTAGGCCTTACGTAAACTTGTGGGCCCAGTCGCGAAACGGCTCGGCCGTCGACTAGCTGGACTGCCATCGAAATGAACGTCCGCTAACGGAGCGGATTGTTTGAGGGCGGGCGCGAGTACATTTCTCGCCCCGCCCGCTATTTTATTTAAAGCACGGAATTACCGTCTTTTGATTTTACTTTAAATCTGGTATAATGAATCGACTAAACGGGATTTTTTTATGTCGATTTTTTCAAAAATTTTTTCCGGTCAATCCAGCGCCCTCGATACCTATCGTGACGAACTTGAAGCCACAAACGGCTTTAAAGACGAAGTTGCGACGTTATCGCAGGAACAAATTCAGCAGGAGGTTAGAGATTTTAAATTAAAGGTTAAAGATTTAAATTCCCAAGACGAGATCCGCAAGGAGCTGCATAAAATTTTGCCGCGGGTGTTCGCTTTAACGCGCGAGGCGGCCAAACGCAGCATTGGCCAATTCCATTACGACGTGCAGATTGTGGGCGGCGCCGCGCTATCTAACCATAAAATCGCGGAAATGAAAACCGGGGAAGGCAAAACGCTAACCGCGACTTTGCCGCTTACGCTTTACGGCCTGGCCGGCAAAGGCGCGCATTTGGTGACGGTTAACGATTACTTGGCGCGCTGGCAAGCCAGTTTAATGGGCCCGGTTTACCACTACTTGGGGCTATCTGTGGCGTCCATTCAGCATGAAGCCAGTTTTTTGTACGACCCCGGCTATAACCCCGAGCAAACGGAAATCGAGCAGCTACAAGGGCAGACTCAAGGGTTAGTGATGGATGTTAAGCACATGCGGCCGGTTAGCCGAAGGGAAGCTTATCGGGCGGATATTACTTACGGTACCAACAACGAGTTTGGGTTTGATTACTTGCGCGACAATATGGTGCAGCACGCCCAGCAGCTTGTGCAACGCGAGTTGTTTTTTGCCATTGTCGACGAAGTCGACAGTATTTTAATTGACGAGGCGCGCACCCCGTTGATTATTAGCATGCCCGACAGCGAGCCGACGTCGAAGTATTACGATTTTGCGCGCATGGTTGACCGGTTGGTCGAAGAAACCGATTACACGGTGGACGAGAAACATAAAGCGGCGAGTCTGACTGACGCGGGCATTACCAAAATTGAACAGATTTTAAAAGTCCCCAATATTTACGACACCTCCAAAGGCGTAACTACCATCCATCACATTGAGCAAGCCTTGCGCGCTCGCGCGCTATTTAAAAAAGATCGTGATTACGTGGTACGGGAGGGGGAAATTGTTATTGTTGACGAATTTACGGGCAGGCTGATGTTCGGTCGGCGTTATAGCGAAGGCCTCCACCAGGCCATTGAGGCCAAGGAAAACGTAAAGATCCAGCAGGAAAGCAAAACCTTAGCTACCATCACTTTTCAAAATTTGTTTCGGCTGTATATGTTTTTGTCGGGTATGACCGGCACGGCCAAAACGGAAGAAGAGGAATTCTTTAAAATTTACCAGCTTACGGTTGAGCAGATCCCGACCAACAAGCCAATGATCCGCGACGATCGCCCCGATTTGGTTTACAAAACCGAAGACGCCAAGTTTCGGGCTATTGCGCGCGAGATTAAACAGCGGCACCAAAAGGGCCAGCCGGTTTTAATTGGCACTGTCAGCATTGCAAAAAACGAAATGCTGGCCGAATATTTAAAAAAGGAAGGTTTAAAATTCGAGATTTTGAACGCGAAAAACCACGAACGGGAAGCGCATATTATTTCCCAAGCCGGACGCTATAAATCCATTACCTTAGCTACGAACATTGCCGGCCGCGGCGTGGATATTTTGCTCGGCGGCAACCCGATACAACCCGAGGAGGCCGAAGCGGTCCGCCAGGCCGGCGGTTTGCATATTTTGGGCACGGAGCGGCACGAGTCCAGGCGCATAGACAACCAGTTACGCGGACGCGCCGGCCGCCAAGGCGACAGCGGCTCTAGTCAATTCTTTGTGAGCATGGAAGACGATTTGATGCGGTTATTCGGCGGTGACCGCATGAAAAATTTAATGAACAGCTTGGGCTTGCCCGATGACCAGCCAATTGAGGCGCGATTGGTTTCTAAATCCATTGAATCCGCGCAAAAGAAGATTGAGGGCTTGAATTTTGACACCCGCAAGCACGTGCTGGAGTTTGACGACGTGCTCAACCACCAGCGTAATATTATTTACAAACGCCGCCGGAAGTACGTCCCGGGCACGGAGGAAAGCAAAGATTTTGATTTAAAACAGGAAATTTTAAACTTGGTCAAAGAAGAAGTCGGGCAAATCGTGACTTTGGCTTTGAATTTACCCGAGGAAGCGGAGTCGAAAGCTGACCCAGTTGACGAAATTGCCAAACAGGTTGGGACGATTATCCCTGTGACCCCCGAGCTAATAAAAAAGGCGCGCGAGGCGGCCGAGAACGCGGCGGACAAGGAGTTTGCCGTAACTGACACTTTTTACCAGTCGGCCCGGGAGTTTTGGGATGTCAAGGAAAAAGAAATGGGCTTTGAAGTTTTTGACGGCGCCCAGCGATTTGTCTCGCTGCAGGCCTTGGATACCCTATGGATGGAGCATTTAGATACCATGGATCACTTGCGCGACAGCGTGAGGCTGCGCGGCTACGGACAGCGCGATCCGTTGGTGGAGTATAAAAAAGAAGGTTTTGCCATGTTCCAAAGGATGATCGCGGAGATCAACAAGCAGATCGTGTACTCTATTTTCCATGTGAACGTGCAGGTCGCGCCCAAAGCAGACAGCCCGAAGAATCTGGTGACGAATTTGTCCGATGCCCCATCAGGCGGCGGATCGTCATCATCTGACCCAAAATATCAGGGCGTGGGCCGCAACGACCCGTGCCCTTGCGGCAGCGGTAAGAAATTCAAGAAGTGCCACGGGAAAAATTTATGAGGCTTAACTCCTAGTCCAAAGCGCGCTCAGCGGGATTTTACAACTTAAGAAGCGGAACTGCTGCCGGATCTAAAAAAACTTCAATAAACCCTTGTGCATTTTAAAAAATACTTTATAATAAGTTCATAATTTAATTATTAGCAGTCAAGCCATCGTGAAATTACTTGGATGGCGCAGAGGAGCAGGAGAAAAATGGCCAAGGAAAAATTCAACCACAAAATTTTAATCATCGGTTACGGCTCGGTGTCGCAGTGCACCCTGCCCATCTTGCTGGAAAAAATCCAAGTTGACCCCGAAAAGGTCACGATTATGGATTTTGAGGACAAAGCCAAAGATTTAAAAAAATTCACTGACAAAGGCATTCGATTTGTTCGCCAACGCATAACGCCTCAAAATTTGCATAAAGAACTTTCCAAATACACGGAAAGCGGCGGGCTGTTGATAGATTTGGCTTGGAATATTGGCGCCAATGACATTATTGGCTGGTGCCACGACCACAACGTGCTTTACGTGAACACTTCGGTGGAAGTTTGGGACAGCCTGGGTGGTTTATTTAAAGACACGCCTTACCAAAAAACGCTTTACTTTAGGCAAATGAATCTGCGGCGCATGGCCAAAAAGTGGGGGCAAGGTTCTGCGACTGCGGTTGTGGATCACGGTGCCAACCCCGGTTTAATCTCGCACTTTGTTAAACAAGGTCTCTTAGACATCGCAAAAAAGGTTATTGCCGAAAAGAAGGCCAAGGGCAAAGAACTGGAAATGATCAAGCAGCATGCCAAAGACTTGGACTTTCCGCATTTGGCGCACAAGTTGGGGGTGAAAGTTATCCATTGCAGCGAGCGCGATACGCAAATTACCAATCGGCCCAAAGCCGTGGATGAATTTGTGGGGACTTGGAGCGTAGAGGGTCTTCGAGAAGAGGGGACAGCGCCGGCCGAGATGGGCTGGGGCACGCACGAAAAAACCTTGCCGCCTTTGGCCCACGTGCCGCCGCTGGGCCCCAAAAATCAAATCTGCCTGGCGCAAATGGGCATGAATACCTGGGTGCGCTCGTGGATTCCGGACGAGGAAATTGTGGGCATGGTCATTCGTCACGGCGAGGCGTTCGGGCTGTCTGACCGTTTGACCGTGTGGAAGGGCGACCAGTCAGACTCGTCTTTGTTGGTTACGGATAAGGAATTCAAAGGCCGCAAAGCCGTTTACCGCCCCACCGTGCACTACGCCTACATGCCGTGCCACGAAACGTTATCCAGCCTTTGTGAGCTGCGCGGACGAAATTATGAAATGCAAAGCAAGGTCCGAATTTTGGAGGACGAAATAACTTCCGGCCGCGATATTTTAGGCGCCCTCTTGATGGGTCACCCCTATAATTCCTGGTGGACCGGCAGCGACCTTTCCATTGAAGAAGCCCGCCGCCTCGCGGCCGGCCAAAACGCGACGACTTTGCAAGTAGCGGCCGGCGTAATGGCCGCGGCCTTGTGGATGATTAAAAATCCCAAAATGGGCTTAAAACTGCCTGATGACCTGCCGCATGATTTTGTTTTGGATTTTGCCAAGCCGTATTTGGGCAAATTTATTTCCACGCCGTCTGATTGGACCCCGCTGAAGAACCGCAAAGACTACTTTAAGGAAAACCCGGCGACCAAGCCTTTTCGCGAACTTTGGGCGTTCGAGAATTTCCGGTTCATTCCGTAAATTTTAAGACCGCATGATGAAGAATCTGTTATCAATAAATTACCTGATTTGGCTGACAATTTCTGTGGTCTTTTTTTCGGTCGGAGAATTTTTTTCTAAAAAGTTTGCGCTGCAACCTAAATTAAGCTGGGTAATACTTATTTTAGGCGCGTATATTTTAGGAACTCTCGCCTGGCTGCCGGCGATTTTGCAAAAAAACCAGTTGTCGATAGTAGGAACAATCTGGTCGGTATTAAGCCTGCTTGCCACAGTCGGCATCGGAGTACTGATCTTCGCTGAGAAGCTAAGTTTTGTCGGGACCGCAGGTATTATTACCGCCTTGATATCAATTATATTATTATCGCTAGCTAAATAACCTCTTAATGACCCCCGAACGAAAAAAACTTTTGCAGGAATTGGCGGCCAAGCACGGCACGCCGCTGTTTGTGATTGACCATCAGGTCTTGCGCGATAACTTTAAGGAATTTCGCGAAAAATTGCCCGATGTCCAGCCATACTTCGCGGTTAAAGCCAATTCTCACCCCGATATTATCAAAACAATGTTCGATCTCGGCAGCAGTTTTGACGTGGCTTCGATTTATGAATTTAAGCTCGTTCACGAGCATATTAAGGATTGGCCGGAAAAAAAGCGCCAAGATTTCATTTGGGATAAAATTATTTATGCTAACACCATCAAACCAGCCAAGGTTTTGGCCAAACTTGACCAGTACAAAATTTTGGTGACCTTTGATAATTTAGAGGAGCTAAAAAAAATTAAGCAGCACGCACCCAACGTGGGCTTGGTGCTGCGCATCCGCGTGCCCAATACCGGTAGTATGGTGGAACTTTCGTCCAAATTTGGCGCGCACCCGGGCGAGGCGGCAGATTTGATTGCCGAAGCGGCTAATTTGGGTCTGAACGTGGAAGGTATTAGCTTTCACGTGGGCAGCCAGTGCAATAATTTTGATAATTATATCCAAGCGCTGAATTTTGCTTCGTCAATTTTTAAGGAAGCCCAGTTGCGCAATATTGAAATTGGATTTTTGCGGGACGGCAAGCGCATTAAAGTCCTGGATATCGGCGGCGGGTTCCCCGTTAAGTACACGCCGGACGTAAAATCATTCGCTCTGCTGGCAAAAAAATTAAATTCCGAGATTAAACGTTCGTTTAAGAAGGACGATATTCAGGTAATTGCAGAGCCCGGTCGGTTCATGGTGGCTACCGCTTGCACCCTGGTAACCAAGATTATTGGCAAGTCCATCCGGGACGGCAAAACTTGTTATTATTTAGACGACGGCGTCTACCATACTTTTTCCGGCCAGGTTTACGACCATCAACATTATCCGCTGCACGCGTTTAAAGACGGCGACCTGAAAGTTTGCGCCACGTTTGGCCCGACCTGCGACGCTTTTGATACTATTAGCTTAGCCGACGAATTGCCCGAAGACTTACAGATTGACGACTTACTCTACGCGGAAAACATCGGCGCTTACACCTTAGCTTCGGCGACCGATTTTAACGGCTTTCCGGAGGCTCGAGTGGTCAGCATTAATCAGGAAAATGGCAAGAAATAATTAATATTTTATTACCGATGTCCAACGATTTTAAGCGCAAAGAGCCAAACAAAACCGAAAAAGTCCTATACGAGCTGTTTATGCAGCAGCAGCATTTGCATCAAAACCTTGTTACCAATTCCGCCCATATTGTGGCGCTGTCCTTGCTGCTCAACATTGAGCCGGAAAAAATTGCCGAACTGTTGGTTAATGGTAACGACAAAATAAAGGATTACAGCGACAAGATTAATAAAAGCATTGACAAGCTTGAAGAGACAAAAAAAATGGCAAAGCCGCAGGCCGAAAAAACGCAATGAAGCTTTTTAGACGTGGGGGCAATCCGGAACAAACCGTAAACCCCGAGCCAACTGAATTAAAAAACCTTGAGCAGGAAACCCGCCTGCCAGACCTTCCCCCAAACTTTGAACAGCAACTTTTAGAAAATGGGGCTAAATTGTTGGTGCCTAAAAGGCTGATTCAGGATACGCGCTATAACGGCACGGCTGAAACTTTGCTCGCATTTCACCCAGAGCTCGAAATACCGCAAGACTCGTTGGCGCCCGAGACGAGGCACGATGACTTGGTGGCCGCGCTGACTTACGCCGGTTTTAAAGCCACCGCGCCAGGATACGAAACAGTGTTTTATGTCTCACAGTACCAAAAACCTGGCTATGAAATGCTGGTCCGAATGCGTCAGGAAAACCGAAACCCAGTCTGGTTTATTTTTACGGTTAAAGGCCCAAAAACTCAGGTTAGGGAAATAATTAAAGAGCGGCCTGAATACGAGGCCTTGTTTATTGACCCGAAAGCAATCCGTGAAGTTTTAGAGCGAACCGGTTTTTCAGTTTCGTCGTATTTTGAAAAACAAAGAACCACTCTGGAGTTTATGGGCTGCAAGGTTGAGATAGACGTCTGTCCAGTCCCGCAAATCGACCCGTGGGGGGAAATTGAGGGAAATCAAGTCCAAATCCAGAAGGCTTTAAAAGAGATTCAAAGAATTACCGGCTACCAGGGCCGACCAATAGCCATTGGCCAGCGCGAATTCTTTAAACAGGAACTAAATCGCCTAAAAATTAAAGGCGTTGATCCAAATAATGTCCGATTCGGCGAGCAGTCCTAAACTGCTTAAAAAAAGTCCAATATAGGAATTTTGTGATATAATCAGCTTAAGCTAGCAAAAATAGCTGATTGCCATGAACATCGTCGCGGTCTCAGGTCCCAAAGGCGCCGGCAAGGATACGCTAATTAAAGCTCTTATAAAAAAGGCGGAACAAGATTTTCCGGCTGGTTTTGTTGAGCGGGCAATTATTACAACCGACCGGATCCCTCGCTTAGACGAAATCCCGGGTCAAGACATTGAGTCTGTTTCCCGCGAACAGTTCGACGAGTTAACTGCCCGCCAAGAAATTTTATTTCCAAAAACCATAAGCGGCGCCATAGAATACCGTAACGGGGTTAGGCCGTCGGAATTAAATAAAGCCGCGGTTGTAATTTTGAATATTGTTGGAAGTTACGTGCCCCAGCTAAAGGAGTTAACGGAAAAAACGAATGGGAAAGTTTACGGGATTTTTTTACACACCGGCAAAGTCCAGCGTGCCGAACGAATTGGCCGTCGGGAAGAATTATTATTTCCCGAGATGATCTCAAGTACGGTTGAGGCCGACCCCGGCCGGATAGACGTGCGTTCCCTAAAAAATTTTGATTCGTTTATTGAAAACCGCGAAGGTTTTTTTGAACGGACCGCCGAACAGGCATACCGGGAGTTAAAACCGTTTTTGCAATCAATTTTTAAACCCCAAGCTTCTCATGGCACGTAAAACTTTAAAATTTCTTACTAGCAACCGCCACAAATTTCTGGAAGTCAAAAAGCTGCTCGCGCCAATAGTGGTCGAGCAGCTTAACGTAGAACTGGATGAGATCCAAGATTTAGACTTAAAACGAATCATTCGGCATAAATTGCGGCAGGCTTTTTTGCACCACCGCGGCCCCTTTATTATTGAGGACGGTTCGTTGGAAATTGCCGCGTTTGGCCGCGGTTTACCAGGGCCGTTCATTAAATTCTTTAATGAACGGCTTGGCCAAAAACGCATGTCATCGCTTGCGGTGGCGATGCGCCAGCAAGCGGCAACCGCAAAAGTGGTTTTTGCCTACGCGGCGGACGCCGAACATATTCGCTATTTTACGGGCGAGTTGCGAGGAAAAATTGTCAAGCCAAAAGGCCATTATGGTTTTGGCTACGACCCAATTTTTCAGCCGGAAGGTTGCCGCCGCACGCTAGGCCAAATAAAAGGTGCGGAAGATTTTAGCCAAAGCGCCCGCGGTTTGGCGGCGAGGAAACTTAAAACCCATCTATTAAGAAATTATTTATGAAAAAATCCGTGCGCCTGCCGTCCCATGTAGTTCCAAAAAAATACCACATCACACTTAAGCCCGACTTGGAAGCTTTTACTTTTTCCGGGCAAGAAGAAATCGCAATCCAAATCCGCAAGGCTACCACATCAATTTTGCTGCACGCCAAGGAACTGGAAATTAGCGGAGTGTCGGTTTGCGTCAAAAATAAATCAGAAGTTTGGGCCAAGCAAATTAGCTACAACGAACGCGCTGAAACCGTGACTTTTTCCTTCCCCCAAAGCCTTAAAAAGGGGTCGTATACGCTTAAACTGGCCTTTAAAGGCGTTATAAACGATTACATGCGGGGTTTTTACCGGAGCAGCTATTTGCACGAAGGGGTAAAAAAACACTTAGCCACAAGCCAATTTGAGGCCACCGACGCCCGCCGGGCTTTTCCATGTTTTGACGAGCCCGCAGCTAAAGCCGTGTTTGAGCTGGATTTTATTATTCCCGAAAACTTAAGCGCCATTTCCAATACTTTGCCGTCCGCGATTAAGGAGCACGAGGCAGGCTACAAAGTGGTCAGTTTTACCCCGAGTCCAAAAATGTCCACTTACCTTGTAGCCCTGATAGTGGGCGAGTTTGAATACCTGGAAGGCCGGACAAACAATGGCGTAGTGGTGCGCGTACACACTACGCCCGGCAAAAAGCAGCAAGGCCGATTCGCGCTCCAGTGCGCCATTAGGACCTTGGAATTTTACGACCAATATTTTGACATTCCCTACCCGCTAAAAACTTTAGATATGGTGGCCATACCCGATTTTGCCCATGGCGCCATGGAGAATTGGGGCGCGGTGACCTATCGCGAGTCTGCGCTTTTGGTTGACGAGCAAAATTCTTCCACCGCCAACAAACAATGGGTCGCTTTAGTTATTGCCCACGAACTGGCGCACCAATGGTTTGGCAATTTGGTCACCATGGAGTGGTGGACCCACCTTTGGCTTAACGAAGGATTCGCCTCATACATTGAATACCTCGCGGTTAACAAATTGTTCCCCAAGTGGGATATCTGGACGCAATTTGCCTATAACGACCTGGGTGTAGCCCTAAAATTAGACGCGTTGGCCAATACCCACCCGATTGAAGTCGAGGTCCATCACCCTAATGAAATCGGCGAAATTTTCGACGAGGTCAGCTACAGCAAAGGCAGCAGCGTAATTCGCATGTTGGCCGATTACCTGGGCGAAAAGGATTTTCGTAATGGGCTACGCTATTATTTGGAAAAACACGCTTATGGCAACGCCTCCACAATCCACCTTTGGCGGGCTTTTGAAAAAGTCAGCAAAAAACCGGTCGCTAAAATCATGAAAAATTGGACCGCTGTGCCCGGTTACCCGTTGCTCGTAGCGACAACCAGCGCTCGGCGGGGCAAATCAGCAGTGGTGGAATTGTCGCAGCAACGGTTTTTTTCCAATCCTGCGGCCGCCAAGGTTCGGCTGAAACCGGCAATTTGGCACATTCCAATTAGCGTCCAAACTATGGGGAACAAAGCCCCCGGCAAATACTTGCTTTCGTCAAAGCGCAAATCTTTTACCACGCCACTGCACGCGAAGCTAAAACTTAACGCCGGCGAAACCGGTTTTTTCCGGGTGCAGTATGATGCGAATACGCTTCAAACCTTAGCCGGCCTTGTGCGAAGCAAACAACTTAAGGCGATTGACCGGCTGGGTATTATTCGTGACCTTTTTGCGCTGGCCGAGGCTGGAAAAATTTCTTCGGCGCAAGCCTTGAGGTTTGCACAAAATTACAAGAACGAGGACGATTACACGGTTTGGGTTGAGCTGGCTTCCGGGCTGGACACGCTTGACGGCCTGCTTTATTCTCAGCCACTTTATGATGATTTTCGGAGATATTGCCGGCAATTATTTAGCCCCTTGGCTAAAAAACTTTCCTGGCGCGCCAAAACGGGAGAATCACACACCGCCGCATTGTTGCGCAGTTTGGCGTTAAGCCACGCCGCTTATTACGGAGACGCGGATATTATTAAGCACGCGCGGCAAATGTTTTACGGCAACCAAAAAATTAACCCCGATTTGCGAGGGTTAGTCTACGCGGTAACCGCCGAATATGGCGGGCAAAAAGAATTTAACCGGCTTGTCGCAAAATACGGAAAAGAAGCGCTTCATGAGGAGCGGAACCGTCTGGGGCGGGCGCTGGGCAAATTTCGCGATAAGCAATTAGTAAGCAAAGGCCTAAATTTTATGTTATCCTCCCAGGTCCGGAACCAAGACACGCCACTGATGATTGCCGCGGCTTTCGGCAGCAACTTTGCCCGGCGGCAAACCTGGGAATTTACTAAAAGTCATTGGCCGGAACTACTGAAACGCTATGGCCACGGCGGGCATTTGCTCGGGCGGTTTATAAAGCCGTTGGCGGCATTTTCAGCCGCCGGGGACTTAGCCGATGTGGCCAAATTTTTTAAATCACATCCGGCGCCCGCCGCTGAACGCACGGTTAAACAGACGCTTGAGGCCATTGAGTCGAATATTGCCTGGTTAAAGCGCGACGAGGCTGAATTAGAAAAATTTTTGCGCCAAGTTCACGGGCCCGCGCTTTAAGACAATAATACTCGGCTTAACACGGGCGATTACTTATGGCTTTAAAGTTTAAAGTTTTTGCGGGCAGCCAAAATTTACGTTACGGTTTGTCGAGTAAGGCCGACGGCCCAATGAAGTTAGGCCGAACCGCTGCCCAAAACCGCAAAAGCTATTTGTTGCGCCGAAAAATTGGGAATTTTGTCATGGCGGAAATAATCCACGGCTGCAAAATAGCGGCAATCAGTCTTGGCCGCAACGGGCAAGTTGCCAAAGGAGTTGACGGGCTGGTGACAAAGTCTAAAAAACTCGGTTTACTGGTCACTGTCGCGGATTGTTTTCCGGTATACGCTTACGATCCCGTTAAGCAAGCCGTTGGTTTGGCGCACGCGGGTTGGCGAGGCACGGCCAAAGGTATTGCCCATAAGCTTGTACGAACAATGGCGATAAAATTTCAATCTAAGCCCGCAGACTTGTTAATCGCCATCGGGCCGGGCATTCAGCAGCATCATTTTGAGGTTAGCGCGAACGTAGCCAAAAAATTCCATTACGCCAAGCGCGCAAAAAACAAGTACCTAGTCGATTTACCCAAGGAGCTCAAACGGCAGCTGATCGACGCCGGCGTGCCGAAAAACCGTCTTGAGCTGGCGACAGGCTGCACTTATTGTCTCACTAAAAAATATTATTCTTACCGCCGTGACCGCCCTAAACAGGTGCAAGCGATGCTAGCCTTCATCCAACTGTTATGAGCCCTTTATTGCTGAAAAAAAATACCGCCGCCAACCGCATTGTCGCTGCAAAAATACTTAACGGCGGGGGAGTGGGGGTAATGCCAACCGACACGATTTACGGGGTGCTTGGCGGCGCGCTTTTGCCTAAAACAGTAGAGCGAATTTATCGTTTGCGCAGGCGAAACAAGTCAAAACCGCTGATTGTCCTAATTTCTTCACCCCGCGATTTAAAAACGTTTAAAATCAAGTTAAGCGCACTTGCCAAACGCGTGCTCAAGCAATCTTGGCCGGGAAAAGTCAGTGTAATTTTGCCATGCCCAAGCGCCGCATTCCGCTACTTACACCGCGGAAAGAAAACTTTGGCGTTTCGCTTACCCAAGTACCGGCCGTTAATAAAACTTTTAAAGCTCACGGGGCCGTTGGTGGCGCCCAGCGCCAACTGGGAAGGCTACCCTCCGGCTAATAACGTTGCCGAGGCCCGCAAATATTTCCGCGGCCGCGTGGACTTTTATTTAAGCGGCGGTTCGCGTAAATCTAAACCGTCCCGGCTAATTAAAATTGAAAATAACCGCATATTGGCGCTGCGAAAATAGCATTTGCGCAAATTCTGGATTTTGCTATAATACCCTAAACGGCCCAAAAAGCCGCTTTTCTTAAGCATTTTATGACACCCAAAGTTAAACTTTACATTTCCTTAGCCGCGATCATTTTGTTGGCCGCGGCGGCAGCCTGGATAGTCTCGCCCGCAGGCGGCCGGATTAGCCTGGCAAAGCTGAAAATCAATTACGAACAGGCGTTTAAGGTCCACCTCGGCCTTGACCTGCAAGGCGGCAGCCATTTGGTCTACCAGGCGGATTTTAAAGATATTGCCCCGGCTGACCAGGCCGACGCGTTAACCGCCATCCGCGATACCATTGAACGGCGCGTTAACAGTTTCGGCGTGGCTGAACCGTTGGTTCAGGTTTCCGGCAATGACCGAATTATTATTGAGTTGCCCGGCATTAAAGATGTCAACGAAGCCATTAACATGATCGGCCAAACCCCGACCTTGGAATTTCGCACCCAGAATCCTAATCCGCCGGCCGCGACACCCGACAAAAACGGCAACGTGGTCATAGATCCGCTCGCTGCCTGGCTGCCTACCGGACTTTCTGGGAAACAGCTCACCAAAGCCAGCGTTGATTTGCAGCAGAACGGCGGACTGACCGGCGAAGTCGTGGTTAAGCTTGAATTCAATTCCGATGGGCAAAAACTTTTTGCGCAAATAGCCAAACAAAATGTCGGCAAACAAATCGCGATCATCGTCGACGGCCAAATTATCAGCGCGCCGGTGATTGACCAAAGCTTGGCCAACGCCGCGGATAACATCCAACCCATAATTACCGGCAATTTTACCGTGGACCAGGCCAAAACTTTGGCTACGCGCTTGAACAGCGGCGCGCTGCCTGTGCCGATTAAACTTATTTCCCAGCAAAACGTCGGCGCCACTTTGGGCAAAGAGTCCATTGACAAGTCAATTATCGCCGGGGTCATTGGGATCCTGCTTATTGCGTTGTTTATGATCATGTATTACCGTTTTCCCGGCAGCCTGGCCGTGCTGGCGCTGGCGATTTACGCGTTAGTTTCATTTGCAATTTTTAAGATCGGTATTTCTTTTACCGCCGTGTTTTTGGTTGGCCTATTCTTCTTTTTAGGTTTGACCGTCAATGCCTGGTTCGGAATCTTGGCTTTCTTCAGTTATATTTTACTGATGTTTTTAGGCGGGCTTTCGCCCGTGACCTTAACATTGGCGGGTATTGCGGGCTTCATTTTATCCATCGGCATGGCCGTGGATGCTAACATTCTGATTTTCGAAAGAATGAAGGAAGAAATTCGGGCCGGCAAGGAGATCCACAAAGCCGTGGACGACGGTTTTGCCCGGGCCTGGCTGTCCATCCGAGACTCTAACATTTCCAGCTTAATTACCACGCTCATTCTCTACATTTTCGGCACGCCGTCAATTAAAGGGTTCGCGATAACTTTGGGCATTGGTATTTTAATTTCCATGTTTACGGCCATTACCGTAACCCGAACTTTTTTGAAGCTATTTGTCGGCAATAATATTTTAACGCACCCCTGGCTATTTGGCGTCAGCAAATTAAAGCACGAATCGGATAGCAAATAGCCGGCCCAAAAGTTTTACTACTTATTACTGTTTACTACTAAAAAATGTTCAACACCCTCAAGTACTACAAATTTTGGTTTACGGTTTCCGGACTAATTTTGGCGTTCGGCATTATTTCATTATCCCTCTATGGACTAAAGCTGGGCATTGACTTTCGCGGCGGCACTTTGCTGGAAGTCCGATTCGACAAGCCGTTTGATTTAAACAGGGTTAGGCAAGCCCTAAGCCAAGAAGGCCTAAAAAATTACCAACTGCAAACCTCCGAAAACAATGACTTGCTGATCAAAAGCGAGGCCCTAGACCAAAACCAGCACAACGCGGTGGCCCAGGCCCTGCAAACCGAGGTTGGTACTTTTAAAGAGGTCCAGTATAACTCCATCGGACCGGTCATCGGCAGCGAACTTAAAAAAGACGCGCTTTACCAGCTTCTTTTAGTTTCGCTTGGGATTGTAATTTACATTGGCTACGCTTTTCGGAAAGTGGCAAAGCCGGTTACTTCCTGGCGGTTTGGCTGGTCGGCCATAGTCGCTCTGATGCACGATTTACTGTTCGTGCTCGGCGTGTTTTCCTTGCTCGGGCACTTTAAGGGCGTGGAAATAGACAGCATGTTTGTCACCGCCATGCTTACTGTTTTGGGTTTTTCCGTGCACGATACCATTGTAGTTTTTGACCGCATCCGCGAAAATCTACGCATTTTTGCCGGGCAGAGCATTGAGTTTGTGGTCAACCACAGCATCTCCCAAACCATAGTCCGCTCTTTGAATACCAGCTTAACCGTGCTGTTTGTTTTGCTAGCTTTGCTGCTGTTTGGCGGTGACAGTATCCGTTATTTTGTGTTTGCGCTGTTTATTGGGATCATCACCGGGACTTACTCCAGCATATTTATTGCAAGCCCGGTCTTGGTACTTTGGCAGAATTGGAAAACAAAGCGGATCTCCTAAGTGTGCCTCTGTATGAAAAATCCCCGAAACTCGGGGATTTTTTAAATTTGTTAAATTACACACTTTTTTTATGTTTTTGTCAAAAATAAGCCAAATAAAGCCTTTTTTTGACAAAAGGCACTATTTTCCGAACAATATTTGACATTACTAAAAGTTTATGCTATACTTGCGTTGAATTGTTTTGGAATCAAGAGTTACTCAAAGCAAACCTAATTTTTTTATGGGCATTCTCGACACCATCATTCATAATAAGCAAACCGAATCGCTGAACGAATTTAGGGCCAGCGATATTGTTCAGGAATTATTGGGTCAGCTGAAAGAACGTGACCGCCAAATTTTGATTAACCGTTATGGCCTGCAGGGCCAGCCGGTAAAAACTTTGGCCGCCATTGGCAATGAGCAGAATCTGACCCGTGAACGCGTACGGCAGATCGAAAAGGACTTAATCGCGAATCTGCGTAGAATCGGCCCAAAATTTGGCACATTCAGCCGAGCCAAGCAATTTTTGCTGGACATCATTACCGAACATGGCCGCGTGATTGCCGAAGAAAACCTGCTTTTATACCTCAACGTTAAAGACGACGGCGAAAAAAATTCTATTGTATTCCTGCTCCACTTAATTGAAGAGCTGGAGAATTTTTTGCACGACAATTACAAGAAAGCCTGGGTGGCGGTATTATTTAACCAGGATTTCTTGCACCAATCGGTTAAAGAGGGTAAAAAAATCCTTGACGAACACAAGCTTCCTTTGGCGACGGAAAAATTTTTGGAACATTTTCGCCAGACGGAATTTTACCAGCAGCACCAGTCGGAACTGACCGACAAGATTATTTTGAATTTTCTGGATTTGGCCGTGGAGATCGAAAAAAACGTTTTTGGCCAATGGGGTTTGGCTTATTGGAAAGAAATCAAGCCCAAAGACGTGGGTGATAAAGCCTACTTAGTCATGAAGAATCACGGCAAGCCCGAACATTATTCGGCTATTACCGACATGATTAATCGCCATAAGTTCGACAATCGCACCGCCTATAAGGAAACCGTGCACAACGAGTTAATTAAGGACCCTCGTTTTATTTTAGTCGGTCGCGGCATTTACGCGCTCAGCGAGTGGGGTTACCGCCCGGGGGTCGTCTCCGACGTGATTGTTGAAATCCTCAAAGCCTCTTCGGGCCCGCTGTCGCGCGATAAAATAATCGAAGAAGTCATGAAAAAACGCCTGGTTAAAAAGAACACGATTTTAGTTGGCTTGTCTAACAAAAAGCTATTTAAGAAAGTCGCGAAAAATCTGTACGCGCTCGCCTAAGCTGGTCTCGCGCTGCCGGCGTATTTAAAACGGGTTAGCTAAGCCTTGAAACCAAAATGGAAATCATCAGGCAATACTTTCCGAATATTTTAGATATTGTCCACATTGCGTTTACCTTTACGGTCAACGGCGGCTGGGTACTTTTTGTTATTGGTGCGATTGCCATGTTCTGGCACTCGTACATCCACGAAATTCAGCATCAATACATCCACGCGCAGGATTGGATTTTTTTAAGCATCAAAGTGCCCCGCGAAAACCAGGTCAGCACCTTGGCTGTAGAATCGATTTTCGCGCAAATGCACGCTTTGCACGTGGGTAAAACCTATGTTGAAAAATATGTTGAAGGCCATATTCAGCTCTGGTATAGCCTGGAGATTATTAGCTTGGGCGGAAAAATTTCCTTTGTTGTCAGGCTGCCTGAGCGCATGAAGGATACCGTGGAGGCCGCTTTTTATTCGCATTACCCCCAGGCCGAAATTACGGAAATTAGCGACTACATGGAAAATTTCCATTACAGCCCCGATGTCCCGGGGGACTACGAAATTTTTGGTTCGGAATGGAAGCTTGAAGACAGCGACATGGTCCCGATTAAAACTTACAAGGACTTTGAGCACCTATCCGCTGAACAAAAGATTATTGACCCGCTCAGCAATTTTTTTGAGGGTCTTTCCAAAATCAAGCCGTACGAATTTATCGGCTACCAAATTATTATCCAACCCTTGGCGGACAATGAGTGGCATCAAAAAGCCGACGCTAAAATTAAACAATTGACCGGGGAGGAGGCCGCGCACGAACGGACGCTTGGCGGAGTGCTTTCGGCTCCGTTTGGCATTTTGGGCCACCAATCTTTACTGGAAACTTTTCGCAAGGGATCGCATAACCACGGCGGCCATGGCCATGCCGAGGAAAATAAGCCAAAAAACAACTGGCTTAACATGACGGAAACCGAAAAAGAACGAGTCACCTTAGTGGAAAAGAAAGTCGGTAAACCGGGCTATAAAACCAAAATTCGCATGCTTTACATTGCGCCGAGCGACAAATTTGATAACAGCCGCAAATCCCTAATGTCCGGCTTGTATCGGCCGCTTGGTTCGGAGATGCGCAATAAATTAAAGCCGGACGTCAGAACGACCTGGACCGGCGTAGACGCGTTAATCTCGAAAACACTGGAAAAGCCCTATCTTGAATGGTTGCTTAAGAATAAAAAACGAAAATTATTCAAAGGCTACAAACAGCGCGACGTCCATATTGGCCGGCCCATGTTTATTTTTAACATCGAGGAACTCGCCACGTTATTTCATTTTCCGATCACCGCCGAAGGCCAAACCGTGCATCCGGCCATTGAGCAGACCCAGAGCAAGACCGGGCGGCCGCCGGCCAATTTACCGGTGCTGGAAAACGAATTTGTCTCCTAGTTTATGCCAGAAGCCAATAACAACTTAATTACGGTTTTCGCCAAAACCAACTTCCGCAACAAGGAAGTGCCTTTTGGCATTAAAACTGACGACCGCCGCCGCCACATGTACATTATTGGGAAGACCGGCATGGGCAAGACCACGCTCATGGAAAACATGGTCATTCAGGACATTCACAACGGGCACGGCGTGGCCTTTTTGGATCCGCACGGCGACAGCGTGCAACGCATTCTAAATTCCGTGCCCAGCCATCGGGTTAACGATGTTATTTATTTTAACCCGGCGGACCTTGACCATCCCATTGCGTTTAACATTTTAGAATCGGTTGATCCCAAATACAAGCATTTGGTGGCCTCCGGGCTAATGGGCGTATTTACGAAAATTTGGGCGAACTTGTGGTCGGCCAGGATGGAATATATTTTAAATAACACTATTTTAGCGCTGCTGGACAGTCCCGGGAACACGCTTTTGGGCATTACGCGCATGTACGTGGACAAAAAGTACCGCAAACGCATTGTGGACAACATTAAGGACCCCATGGTCCGGGCTTTTTGGGTAGACGAATTTGCCAACTATAATGAAAAATACCGTACTGAAGCCATTGCGCCGATTCAAAACAAAGTGGGTCAATTTTTATCCAGCGGCATTATCCGCAACATTGTGGGCCAGCCCAAGAGCACTATTGACCTGCGTGAAATCATGGACCAGCGCAAAATTTTAATCATGGACCTGTCCAAAGGCAAAGTGGGTGAGGATAACAGCGCGCTGCTTGGCGCCATGATCGTCACCAAACTTCAGCTGGCCGCCATGAGCCGCACCGACATCGCCGAGCACGATCGCTTGGATTTTTACTTGTACGTGGATGAATTCCAAAATTTTGCCACCGAAAGCTTCGCGACGATTTTGAGCGAGGCGCGCAAATATCGCCTAAATTTGATTGTCGGCCACCAATACATCGCGCAGCTCGAGCAAGATAAAAGCACAAAAGTCCGTGACGCGATTTTCGGCAACGTGGGCACAATTATAGTTTTTCGCATTGGCGCCGCGGATGCGGAATTCCTCGAAACTGAATTTATGCCCACGTTTACGCCAAATGACTTAGTAAACTTGCCTAAATACAACATTATCTTAAAATTAATGATCAACGGGGTAGCCTCCGACCCATTTTCAGCCACCACTTTGGCGCCCAATCCTAATCAAATTACCAATAATTTTGAAAAAGTCATTAAAGTCTCACGCGAACGCTACAGCAATCCCGTTTTAGACGTGGAAGATAAAATTTCGCGTTGGATGGGCGCGGAATTCCATCAAGAATCGGCCTTGCTCATTGGAACAGAGCAAGCGGCTTTCCAAACGGCTACAGAAGCGCCCGAAACCGCTGGCGAAGAAATTGCGCCAGCTACCAATTTTGAGGCCGCAAGCAATACCCCGGAGTCGGGCGCAATTTTGGCCCAGCCAAGGTCAGTCGCCATAGAACCAGCCGAAGATAAAC
>JAGWQI010000106.1 GCA_028870105.1 Patescibacteria group bacterium | reverse complement strand
CACCAAAAACGGGGAGCAGACCAACGCGGTTTACGGCTTTACTTTAATTTTGCTTAAGGCCATTGCCGACATTAAGCCCACGCACATTGCCTGCACTTTTGATTTGGCCGGGCCGACTTTCCGGCATGAGCAGTACAAGGAATACAAGGCCACGCGCGTTAAGGCTGATCAGGAATTGTACGACCAGATCCCCCGCGTCAAAGAAGTGGTGGCGGCTTTGAATATTCCAATTTTTGAAAAGCAGGGCTACGAGGCGGATGACTGCCTGGGCACGCTGTCCCAACATTTGCATCAAAAAGACAGCCAGGCGGAAGTTATTATTGTCACCGGCGACATGGATACCTTGCAGCTGGTTAACCACGTTATCAAGGTTTACACTCTGCGCAAGGGCCTGACCGACGTGGTCATTTACGACGCCAAGGCCGTGCGCCAGCGTTTTGGATTTGGCCCGGAGCAGATGGTGGATTACAAGGCGCTGCGCGGCGACCCCAGTGACAACATTCCCGGCGTGACTGGCATTGGCGAAAAAACGGCGTCGGAGCTGATTAAACACTTTGGTTCGTTAGATAAGCTGTATGATAAATTGCATCAAGAGGCCAAAAAAATTGAAGTTAAATTTCCAATTTCCAATTTCCAATTTCCAAACAATTTTAAAATTTCTAATTTCAAAACACGCGTTCTAAACTTATTAATCGGCCAAGAAGAGCAGGCGAGAATGTCTTACAAGTTGGCGACCATTGACCGGCAGGTGCCGCTAAAAATCGAGGTGCCTGCTTACGATTTTGACGCCGCGCACCAGCAGGCTACGGTCAAATTATTCCAGGAATTGGAATTCCGGTCGCTGCTTAACAAGTTGCCCAAGCAGGAGTTAGGAGGTAAGAGTCAAGAGTCAAGAAGTCAGACGACGGGAGAGGCTTTGGCCGCGCCTGACGGTGCTTCGGCTGCCGCCGCGCGCCAGGACATCGGCAGGCAAGATTATCAGTTTATAGATACCGAGGAAAATCTCAAAACGGCCTTAAATAAGCTTTCAACCGCCGGGGAAATCACCGTAGACACCGAAACCACGAGCTTAAATAGTATCGACGCCAAATTGGTCGGCTTGGGGCTATCG
>JAGWQI010000070.1 GCA_028870105.1 Patescibacteria group bacterium | reverse complement strand
AGAAAAAGTATTTTGGTCAGTATAAACGCCGTGCAGTTCGACTTGGTCGCCTGCTTTAAGCTCGAAACCAGAGTTTAAATAACACGCGCCCTGAGGTGTTAAACCGCTTCCGTAAACAGCACTAATTTTTTTACCCGCTGATGTTTGAATCATCAGGACGCATCCATCATCATGAGCACAACCTTGGTAATTTGATAACACTGTGCCAGTGATTGTAGAGTTCGCTAATTTTTCTATTCTTGTCGGTCCAAGATTAAAGTAAGCCCAACACGATACAGTCGTTAAAATCGCTAATATGATAATCGTAATGATCCCTTTATGCTGATACCATTTTTTTGGTGCTGGCGGGCTTTGGGGTGTAGGTGGGGTTAAATTTTGATTTTCCATATAGAGTCCTTGGCTAATATCTCCTTAATTATAGCATTTTTTTGTTTTGAGTTTTGTTTTCCTGTTCGGTACGGTTAAAATTCATCAACCCAAACAAAAAACGCCAGTAAAAACTGGTGTTCTTTGTGGAGCGGGTAACGGGAATTGAACCCGTTTCTCCACCATGGCAAGGTGGCATAATACCGGTATACTATACCCGCGTATTGCAAAATTCTTGTAGTCTTTTGCCGATTGTTGGGCCCGGAAAAATTTTAAAAAATTTTCAGGCCGTGGTGCCGCGGGTCAGAATCGAACTGACGACGCCAGCCTCTTCAGGGCTGCGCTCTGCCACTGAGCTACCGCGGCTTTATTTTAGCATTAATTGCACCTGGTGGGCAATGTAGGAATCGGACCTACGGCCTACTCGGTGTAAACGAGTCGCTCTACCATTGAGCTAATTGCCCAGGTTTTTGAGTAACTTGCTTGGATACTATACCAGAGTCCAAGTTTTTTTTCAAGGTTGTTTAGTTAGGCCGATTAAGGCGTCAACGCTGTCGCCGGGCGCGGTCTTGTTGCGCTTTACTACGCCGCACTTTTCGCATTGGTGGATTAAAACGTATTGGCCTTTTTGGAGTTCGTAGCCAACCGGCCTCATTAAGCCTCCGCAAACCTCGGCGCGGTCGCCGGGGTTAACATCGACATGCTTGCTAAAGAGGCATTTGGGGCAGTGATTGGTATAGCCTGTGCCCAAAACGCTGGCGCCGCAGTGCTCGCAAACAAAATTTTCCTTGGTTCGGGTAAATTTTGGCATACAAAAATTATAACATAAAGAAAATGCCCGGGCCGCCGACGGGGTCGTCGGGGGCGCGGGCATTTGTAAGTCAGCGGGCCGCTAGAAGCCGGCGTGCTTTTTTCGCAGGCGCAGGTATGGTTCGCGCAGGCCGGGGTTGAGTCCAAGCTCGGTCGTGATTATGTTGAACCACAACCGCGGCATGCTGCAGCCGGAACAAGGTTCCGCGGTCTCTTGGGAAAGCCGCTGCATCCCGCCGAGCAAATGGGCGGCTACCTGCTGGGCCGAACTGACCGGCTTGCGGCCAGTAACAGTTCGGTTGTTCCAGTAGCAGCCGGCATAACCGTTAACGGACCCATTGGTTTGGCCGATCTGCACGAGCTCGTCGGGGTTAGCCTTCCCGACCTGCAGGTACATGCCGGCGCCTGGGGCGGTATCGCTCCGGTAGCATTGCCAGAGATGGTGTCCGGCAATCATTCGGCTGGCGGCTGAGTAGTGCTCGCCGCAGTTTTCCAGGACGGCTTTCATTACCAGCCAATACTGCAGCCGCTTGGTCAGGTTTGGATTGCCTTCAAGCGTCTCGTCGACAAAAAAGTCAGCGAGCTGGCGAAACGTCTGGATGTCTTCGGCGCAGAACAGGTCCCCGTTGCCTCCGGCGAAGGAGTCTTGCGCCGGGTAGGGGTTAACGAGCGCCTTGGGCAAGTAGCGCCGAAGGGTGTCGAAGATGAGATAGAAGCTGTTCAGGTTGTCGTGGTACAGCACCATGTTAAACAGGACGGTTGTCCGAATCCCTTGGTCTTGGACAAACCGTGCTGCGTAGATTCCTTCCAGGAATTTTTGTTCCTGGCCGCGCAGCGGGCTGACCTGTTTCCACTGCCGCCTGAGTTCGTCAAGCGGGATACTGAATAGCTCCTCGAGCCGCATGGGGTCAAAGTCGTCGGCGGACAGAGCCAGCAGATGTGGCGGGTTGGCGACGAATCCGTTAACGAACGTCTGGTCCGTGAGAAAGCGCCGGCCGGTTGTTGTCAGGTTGACGCGGAAATCCAGCGCCTTAAGCTTCCGGATTAACCAGATAACTTCCGGGTGCATTTCGGGGTTGCCGCCAAAGAGGTTGACTTCGCAAAGATCGGCCTTCAGCAGGTTCGCTAGAACCGGCTGGACCGCTGGAGGGATGGCGTATGTCTGCGCGTAGGCCGCGAAGTGGTCGCGCAGAAAGGCGTCGCGGGCCAGCATTAGGCCGTTGCGGCCCGTTTCGATCCGAAATAGCAGATCTTCGCCCGAGGCGAAATTCGGCTTCGCCCCTTTGTTTAAGGTAAAGGCCGCGGGGCACTGGTAGCCGCCGACTTCCTGAGTGCAGTTGTGATCGCACAAGGAGGCGGGCTGCCTGCTGCCGTCGGGCATTGAGCGAGCGGTTGCGTTGAGGTCGACTTGTATCCCGGAGAAAACGGGAAACATTAAACCTAGCGGAACGATTTGGTCAGTGTTCATCAGGCCTCCTGCCTGTAGTGGACTAAAGATAACAGAAACGCTAACTAAAAACAAGTTGGCTAATGGGCCGATTTTTGTTATGATAAAAATGTAATTTTAAAATTTGTTATGGCACAGTCTGTTTATTTGGTTTCCCCCAACTTTAGCGATCTACTTACTCCGAATATTGAAATTGGATCGTTCCCGGACGGCGACAGTCACATTACCATCCCGCAAATTGGCGAAGTGGCCGGCCAAAGCGTTTACTTATTTCACCGGCTCTATCCTAAGCAAAACACCGCGCTCGTGGTGTTGTTTTTTATGCTGGAGCGGCTCAAAGCGGCCGGCGCCAAGGAGGTCGCGGTGGTCAGCCCGTACATTCCTTACGCGCGGCAGGACAAACAAAAATTGCCGGGCGAACTTTTGGCGGCCAAAAGTTTGTGCCGGCAGCTTTTGGCGGCCGGGGCGGATAAGCTGGTAACGTTTGACTGCCATTTTTTAAACGAGGTTGGAGAGGTGGAGTACGAGGGTTTGAAAATTCAAAATCTGTCCGTGGGTCCTTTGCTGGTGGAGCACGCGCGGCAATATTTTGGCGGCGAGGATTTTGAGGTGATTGGTCCGGACGACGGTTCGAACTATTTGGTTAGCCGCCACGGCGGCAAGGCTTTTAAAAAAGTGCGCAAGGAATACCAGGGCAAGGTGGCTTACCGAGACGTGCACGAGGTGAGCGGCGATGTTGACGTGGTTGGCAAGAATGTGCTGATTTTAGACGATATGATTAGCAGCGGCAGCACCATGATTAAGTCTTTGGAAAAATTGCAGGCCGGCGGCGCCAAAAAGATCGCTTGCGCGGCCGTGCACGGTTTGTTCTTATTCGATTGTCTGGACAAGATGCGTCAGTTTACGGACGCGATTTTTTGCAGCGACAGCATCCCTGGCCCCTTGGCCGAAGTCTCAATCAAGGACCAATTATTAAACTTATGAATCCCTCGCAAGAAGTTTTAGAAATTTTAAAGCAGACCGGCGCGGTGATCACCGGTAGCCATATTGTCGGCACCTCCGGCCGGCACATGAGCGTCTATATTAATAAAGATAACTTATTGCCGCATCCCAAGGCGACCGCGCGGATTTGCCGGTTACTGGCCGAGCAGAATCAGGATTTAGATGTAGACGTGGTAATTTCCCCGGTTGTGGCCGGCGCGATTTTGGGGCACGAGGTGGCCAGACATCTGTCGGAAATCCAAAACAAAGAAATTTTGGCCGCTTACGCAGACAAGACTGAAGAAGGCCCTTTGGTCTTTAAGCGTGGTTACGATAAACTTGTTAAAGGCAAAAAGGCTTTGATTATAGAAGATACCGTGGCCACGGGGTTGTCGGTTCATAAAATCTTGAATGTGGCCAAGGAATTTGGCGCCCAAATTCAGGCTTTGGCCGTGATTGTCAACCGGGTGCCGCAAGAAATTAACTCGCAAGCTTTGGGTGTGAGCTTTTCGGCCTTGTGCGAAATTCCGGCCGAAACCTACGCGGCAACTGACTGCCCGTTGTGCAAAGCCGGCGTACCGATTAATACCTCGGTCGGCCACGGCAGGAAATTTTTGTCAGAAAGAGGACTTTTGTAATTATGCTGACCGAGCAAAGAGTAATTTTAGCGGCTGACGAATTTAATCGCGAAGATCTGTTGGCTTTTGTCCGCCAATTCGGCCCCAGGGTTTTTTGCGTGAAGATCCATAGCCTGTACGATTTGTTTGGGCCTGGGATTGTCGCGGAACTAAAATTAGCCGGCGCAAGCCGGGTTTGGGTAGACGCCAAATTGTACGATATCCCAAACACTGTCAGGCTGCGTGCCCAAGCAATAGCTCAATCGGGAGCCGATATGTTAAGTGTCCACGCGTCGGGCGGCGTGGAAATGTTAAAAGCCGCCAAAGAAGGATTTGGCGCGGGCAAGGTTTTTGGCATAACCGCGTTGACGTCTTTAACCCAGCAGGATGTTAAGGATATTTATCAAGCCACTGACCCTGAAGCATTAGTAATGCGTTTGGCGGGGTTGGCTAAAACCGCCGGTGTCAATGGCGTGGTGTGTTCGCCAAAAGAGGCCAGTATGCTCCACTCCCGTCCGGAATTCAGGGATTTAGAGCTGGTGGTGCCTGGAATTCGTTCTGCCGGAGTCGACATTCACGACCAAAAACGTTTCGATACCCCGGCTAACGCCATAAAAAACGGCGCCAGTTATTTGGTTATTGGGAGACAGTTAACGCAAGCGCCAGACGTTGCAGCCGCGCTAAACAGCTTGGAAGCGGAATTAAAATTAGTAATCGCTTAATTATTCGTGTATAAATTCATTCGTCCGCTGATTTTTAACGCTTCGTCCGATCCCGAAACTATGCACCGGGTCGTGATGAAGCTTTTAAGTTTGGCCGGTCGTTGGCCGTTTTGTGTTTTGGAGCGGGCGGTGTTTGATTTTCAGGACAGGCACCTAAGCCAAAAAGTTTTTGGTTTGGAATTTAAAAATCCCGTGGGCCTGGCCGGCGGGTTTGACAAGCAGGCCCAGGCCGTGGCTGGCTTGGCTAATTTGGGTTTCGGTTTTTTGGAGATTGGCACGGTCACGGCCCAGGGCCAGATGGGCAATCCCCGACCGCGGATTTTTCGCCTGCTAAAAGACGAGGCGTTAATTAATCGCATGGGGTTTAATAATCACGGCGCTGATGAACTTGCAAAAAAACTGCCTGAGGTATCATTGTCTGGTAATAAAGTGCCGCTGGGAATTAATATCGGCAAGACCAAAATGACTGAGCTGCAAGATGCCGCCAAAGATTATTTGTATTCATTTTCCAAACTCTATTCTTTGGGGGACTATTTTGTCGTTAACGTCAGTTCGCCGAACACGCCGGGTTTGCGCCAGTTGATCAACCGGAATTATTTAGCTGAAATTTTAGCGGCATTGAGCGATTATCGTTCGAGACAGCCGAAT
>JAGWQI010000069.1 GCA_028870105.1 Patescibacteria group bacterium | reverse complement strand
TTTGTTTTTCCCTTACCCGTTCTTAAAAATTATATCAAATTTTCGCGTTTTATCAATCTCCTAACGAAAGGCCTGGTATTACTTATTGTTGTGCCTAAGCCATTTAATTAAGGCGGCAATGCCGAGCAACAGCAAAATCCAAACTAACACCATGGTTATGACATAAAACCAGCCAAAGACGCCCCAGCCAAACATGGGATTTTGGGCGCCAAACCCCAAGCCCATCATGCCATAAGCGGGATAAGCGCGAAAGCCCGCCCCCACACTGTAAGGATAATAGCCCTCGGGAGTAGAACTGTTAAAGCCGGCGGAGTACCCCATCATCGGCATATAAGCCGGCCCGCCGTTATAATTTGACCAACAACCCAAAAATGAACGGCCCATATTAATGTGCGCCTGGCGCAAAGTGGCGGAACCTTCCCCGCCCATCATATTATCCATCACTTGATGTTGCTGGGTATTTGGCAACATGACGGACATGTAAGCGTCACCAAGCTTTTCAAACTGGTCATCGCTAACTTTACCGCAGTCAATCTGGCTTTGGTCGCCAACGTGCTGGCTGTTGTAGATATTTTGCAAAGCCGCGCCAACCTCCGCGTTTGCTTGGCCGGCCTGCTGCTGGTAAACCGCGGGGTTTTCGTCCGGCGCGTAGCCGCCCATCATGCCATAAGCGGGATAAGCGCCGTAGCCGCCCATCATCTGGGCGGAAGCGCCACTGGCTAAAAACAACCCCGCAACCATGGCAATACTCAAAATTTTTTTCATAAGCTCCTTTCGGGAATTAATACTAAAGTTGGCTGTTAAAAAACTACCGCGATAAGGCTATCTTGGCGTTTTTTAGGCGCAAAGAATTCATGACCACCGAAACCGAACTTAAGGCCATGGCGGCCGAGGCAAAAACCGGACTAAGCAGGACATGGAACGTCGGATACAGCGCGCCCATAGCCACGGGAATTAAGACCAGGTTGTAGCCGAACGCCCAAAACAAATTTTGCTTAATGGCCCGCATGGTTTGCTTTGACAGGCTAATGGTTGCGGCCACGGCCGATAAATCTTTGTTGATTAAAGTAATTCCGGCCGCTTCCATTGCGACGTCGGTGCCGCCGCCCATGGCCAAGCTTACGTCGGCCGCGGCCAACGCCGGGGCGTCGTTGATGCCGTCACCGACCATGGCGACAATTCTGCCACGGTCCTGAATTTTTCTAACTTCGGTCTCTTTTTGATCCGGCAAAACTTCGGCCAGCACCTGGTTAATGCCGAGCTCCCGCGCGGTCGCTTGGGCGGTGCGCTGGTTGTCGCCAGAGATCATTACCGTCTCTATCCCCTGTCGCCGCAGAGCCTCAATCCCCGCTTTGGCGCTGTCTTTAACAACATCGGCCACGGCAATCAATCCGGCCGCGTGGCCGTTGACCGCCAAAATCATAACGGTTTTACCCTCGCCCTCTAGTTGTTCAATTTGCGACTCAATGCCGCTAATGTCGATTCTGTCGCGCTGCATCAGCCGGCGATTACCCAAAGAGACGCGCTTGCCGTTAATGCCGCCTTCCACCCCTTGCCCGGGTATGGCCAAAAAACTTTCCACGCCGGCCAATTGCACGTTTTTTAACTCCGCCATTTTTACAATAGTTTCGGCCAACGAATGTTCGCTGCCTTTTTCCAAAGAAGCGGCAATCATTAAAATTTCTTTTTGGTTGCGGTTTTCAAAAGCAATAATGTCGGTAACATCCGGTTTGCCCACGGTTAGGGTCCCGGTCTTGTCGAACACCACGGTTTGGACCTTGTGCGCCATCTCCAAACTCGCCGCATCTTTAATTAACAGGCCATTGTGCGCGCCCTTGCCCGTGCCCACCATAATCGCCGTCGGCGTGGCCAAACCCATGGCGCACGGGCAAGCGATAATCAGTACCGTTACAGCGTTAAGCAGCGCGTGCAGCAAGGCCAGCCGCGGGCCGAAATCATACCAGAGCACAAAGGTCAGCAATGACAGCATGATGACAACCGGCACAAAATAAGATGAAATTAAATCCGCCACGCGCTGGATCGGCGCCTTGCTGCCTTGCGCTTGCTGCACTAGTTTAATAATCTGCGACAACATTGTCTCCTGGCCAACCTTGCTCGCGCGCATCAAAAACATTCCGGTCTTATTAATGGTCGCGCCAATCACGACATCGCCAACCGACTTATCCGCGGGCAGGCTTTCACCCGTGACCATGGACTCATCCACGCTGGACCAACCTTCGGTAACAACCCCGTCCACGGGAATTTTTTCGCCCGGACGCACGCGCAAAATATCACCGACCAAAACTTCGCTTATTGGCACGTCGATTTCCTTGTTTCCGACAATTCTCCTCGCCGTTTTGGCCTGCAAGCCGACCAATTTTTTTATGGCTTCCGAGGTGCCGGCCTTGGCGCGCGCTTCAAAATAGCGGCCAAGCAAAATTAAACCCACAATCAGCGCGGCCGTGTCAAAATAAGGCATAGGCTCAAGCCCGATTTGGCGGACAGCCTGCGGCAATAGCACGACAAACAGAGAATACAAAAACGCCACACTCGTGCCCAACGCCACCAGCGTATCCATATTGGCCGAACGGTGTTTCAGCGATGTCCAAGCGGCACGGTAAAATTCAGCCGCCGCCCACAGCTGCACCGGCAGCGCTAAGACTAGCTGAACCCAAAAAGTCCTTAGCAAGGCCGGCGCCGTGCCCATAAGTCCCGGAAAGCTACCCCATAAAATTAATCCACCCAAAGCCAGACTGACTACAACTTTGCCGCGTAGCCGCCGAAGTTCGGTTTGCTTTTCCGCCTGCAAAATTTCGTCAGACTCTTTGGCGGCAATAAAATCGGCCTGATAACCAACCGCGGCCACGGCTTCGGCTAACACCTGGTCAGAAACCTGGGCTGAATCAAAATCCACCGTGGCCTGCTCCGTGGCTAAATTCACATTAGCCACAGACACGCCCGGAACTTTACCAAGCGAGCGTTCCAAAACACGCACGCAAGAGGCGCAATGCATGCCCTTAATGTTAAATTGTTTGGTTTGGTGGGCCATAAATTTATCTTAAAGTCGCAAAACTATTGCACAACGATCTTGCCGTGGTACATCCCCATGCCGCAGGAAAACGGAAACTCACCGGCCTTTGTGGGGGTGACGGCAATTGAGACCTTTTGATTGACCGGCAAATACTGCCGGACCTTAAACTCGGGAATAACAACCTCTTCAAGACAGTCGTTCTTATCGGTGCGCAGAAACACCAAAGTTGTCGGTTTGTGTTTGGCGATCTTGATTGTGGTCGGGCTGTAGCCGCCTTCAACCTTAACCTCGACAGAATTTCCGGCGGCAACGACCTGGTCTTTTTTCAACAGAAAAAACCAATAAGTTGCGCCTATTGCCGCGACGCCGATAATTGTGACAATGATTTTATCGGGTGACATTACTTATTGGCCAGTTGATAAATTTTAATTAACTCCCGAATGGCCTTTTTGCCTTGGCCGCGCAAAAATTGGTGCTGCACATGCTCGTTTAAATGGTTTTCCAGCAGTTGAGCGTTAAAGCTTTCCAGCGAATTTTCCACAGCCAAGCTCAGGGTTAGAATGTCCGGACAATACCGCCCGGCCTCTACCATTTTTTTTATCCCCCCAATTTGCCCCTCAATCCGGTTTAAATGCTGGACGAGTTTCTTTTTGTAAGATGCTTGCATGACTGGTTGTTAATTTAAAAACGATTACTTAAAAACGGAATAATTTTATAGTATACCCCCAGGGGGTATATGTCAATACCAGAAGAATTGCGGTTTAAATGAAAAATTGCTAAAATATCCACATGAACGTGATTTGTTTCGGCCAACAGCCGTGCGGCTTTTTTCCCAAGCGGTTTTTGGCGGCCAAAATCAGTACGGCCAAAAAACTGCGCGGACAAATTGGCGGCCGCGTGGTATTTTTTTACCACGATAGTGACGCCGATTACCGAGAAACCGTGACCGTTATGCGCGACCGGGCCACGGGCGCGGAAGTCCGCTTAAATTTCACGCAAGAAAATAAGATCCAAAAAAAGCACTCCCCGCTTTACTTAAAGCGCGTTCCCAAAGGCTGGAAGCAGGAAATCCTAAAGCAACTCCCCCGCTTTGTGGACCAATCGCTAATTAATATCTTTAATTCGGTAAATGAGCCGACCGCGGCGGATTTTTGCCTGGCAATGTACCGCAAACTAGGACTACTTGACGGCATTGAGGTGGTACGCTCATCGGACAAGGCGTTCCGCCTGGCGGCTTTAGATTTGGACAAAGACTACTTTGCCGATGTAGACTACCAAGGTGAGATTGTGCGGGCGCAGCAGATTGGAGGCAAATTAATGCTGCACGAGGGCGGCGGCAAATACATCCAGCTACCGAATAAGACGGTGGAAAAATGGCAAAAATCCGCGCCGCGCGATTCGCGCTTTGCCTGGATGCAATCGGTTATCGGCTGCACACACTATATTTATGGGGAAGGTGAAAAAAACTACTTAGACACCAAGCCGTTTAGCGACATCAAGTTCATTGATCGGGAAAAAATTGATGACGCGGACTTTGCCAGCATCGACTATGACGTTAATTAAGCGCCTACAAGCCTACTCTTGGAAAGACTACCTCAAAGCCGCCGGGCTGCTGGGCTTATTTATTGTCTACGGCTATTTTTTATTCCGCCACTTGGGTTTCCGGCCCTTCATTGACTGGGACGAGTCGATTTACGCCGAAGTGGCGAAAGAAGCCCTACGCAGCCATCACTTTTTCAGCTTCACCCTCTATGGCGTGCCCTGGTTTGAAAAGCCGCCGCTGATGATCTGGTTAACGGCTCTGGGTTTTAAGCTCTTTGGCGTTAATGAATTTGGCGGCCGATTTTTTGTGCCCGTGTTCTCCTTGGGGACCATTACGCTAACGCTCCTCTTGGTCAAAAAATTGCGCAGCGGCTACCTGGCTATGTTTTTGACCATGCTGTCCTTTGCCGTTTGCTACCACTTTTTTTTCCATAGCTTTTTTTTGGAATTTGATATCCCGGTCGGCTTTTTTATTTTGCTGAGCCTTTATGGCTTTTTACTGGCTTTACAGCGGCCCAAATTCTTTTACCTGTTTTTTGCCGGCATTGCCTCGGGCGTGCTCACCAAAAGCGTCATCGGCTTATTGCCAGTGCCGATTGCCTTACTTTACTCCCTGCTGAGCCGGCAATGGACTTACTTAAAAAATAAAACTTTCTGGCTAGGCGCGGCCCTTTGCGCGGCCGTAGTTGTCCCCTGGCATATTTGGGAATCGCTTAAATTTGGCTGGGCATTTTGGCACAGTTATTTGTTTTACCACGTGCTTGAGCGATATGCCACGCCGCTGGAACACAATGGCGGCCCATTTAACTACTACTTCCCCATTCTCACGCAAAACGGCGCTTTTGCCATCTTAACTTTAATTTCCAGTTTGTACTTTGCCTGGCGAGGCCTTAAGCGCCGAGCGTACTGGCTGCCGCTTGTGGCTGCAGTATTCATCTTCCTATTCTTCAGCTCGGCCCAAACCAAAGGCTATGGCTACATTGTGGTAGTTTACCCCTACCTTCTGGCCATGTTTGGCATAACTTTAGCCGATTTGTTTGAAAAATCGCCGA
>JAGWQI010000068.1 GCA_028870105.1 Patescibacteria group bacterium | reverse complement strand
GCCTCCATTCCCACCCTTTTCGCTAGGTGGGCCATGCGAGCAATGAGCGTTTTTCGGAGTTGCTGGACCATGAGATCTTGAGTAAGGTCCATGGCCAAAGCGACTGTCTCCAGCGTTTGGTACGCTGCGACGACATCCTCAGGGCCCATACCAGCGACTTCGCGAAACATGTCGTAGAGTCTTGGAATTACCTGGTCAACCGGGGTGTTTCTCAACCGCTGCAAAGAAGGAACGAAACTTCCCATTTATGGTTCTCCGCCCAAAGTATTAGGCCGTTATAAACTGCCTCCTCCTTTACCATTGGATTGGGTATGTATGTTGGTATGACCATATAGAATAATCGCATGTTTGTGCGCTGTCAAATAAAAGTCTTGGGTTTTTAGCAGGCAGGGCAGAGGAGTTAAAACACGTAAATACCCAAGGAGGGGTTGTTTTATTAAGAATAATTACCGTATTTAAAATTCCGTTTAAAATAAGCCAAAGAATATTTTGCCAAAATTGGGCCTGGGACTTGACAAAGGCCGTAATCATCTATATAGTAGCTATACACATTGCACGAATTGGGGATGAACGTGTACGCCAAGCCGACCCGCTTTAGGCGTAAGGCGAGGCACTAATCAATAACCACCTGTAGCCGAACATTGTTGTCTCGGCCGGGTTGCGTTACGGCCCGTTAAGCCTAAATGGCAAAATCTGTCTTATTTGCATAGTTGCTAATTAAAAACCTTTTGTCTAAGCCAAAAAGGTTAGGTTTTTAGTGTCTTTAAACTTTAGTCATTAACTCTTTAAATAAGGAACGCCACTTATGTCTGCCAAGCCCGCCAGTGCCACGGCTCTTGCCAAACAGGAGCACAAAATTACCCGCAAGTTCTTCACTAAGCACCACGAAACCAAGCTGCTGCCAAACCTCATTGAGGTCCAGCTGGACTCTTACAAGTGGTTTTTGGACAAAGGCTTAAAAGAATTGCTCGGCGAGGTTAACCCCATCCGGGATTTTACCGGCAAAAATTTGGAATTGTACTTTGGCGAATACTTTTTTGACAAGCCGAAGTACGACGAGTTCCAGGCCCGCGAGAAGAACACGACTTTTGAAGCGCCGCTGTACGTCAGCGCCAAACTGGTTAACAAGCTCACGGGCAAAACCAAAACCCAAGACGTTTACTTTGGCGATTTCCCGCTAATGACTCCCCGCGGCACCTTTATTATCAACGGCGTGGAGCGCGTGGTTGTTAACCAGCTCATTAAGTCCCCGGGCGTGTTTTTTACCGCCGAGAACGTGCGCGGCAAGAGCCTTTACGGCGCCAAGATTATCCCAAACCGCGGCGCCTGGCTGGAGCTGGATACCGACGCGGCCGGCGTGATTGGCGTGAAGATCGACCGCAAGCGCCGGATTCCGATTACCGCCTTGCTGCGCGTGTTCGGGCTGTCTTCCAACGAGGAAATTTTGGCCGCTTTTAAAGATATTGATACCGACCCGGACACCAAGTACATCCAAGCCACTTTAGGCAAAGACGCCTCTACCAATGCCGACGAGGGCTTTAAGGAAGTTTACAAGCGCATCCGCCCCGGCGACTTGGCCACCGTGGACAACGCCAAGTCGTTAATTAGCGGCATGTTCTTTAATTTGGAGCGCTACGATTTTTCGCCCGTGGGTCGCTACAAGTTTAACCAGCGCTTGCATATTGAGAAGCGCGACGACCCGCTGCTCACCCTGGAAGATTTGGTGCTGGTGGTGCGCGAGGTGATTCGTTTAAATAATGTCCAGGAATTGTCGGACGATATTGACCACTTAGCCAACCGCCGCGTGCGCGCGGTCGGCGAATTAATCCAGACCCGTTTCCGCGTGGGGCTCGCGCGCATGGCCAGAATTGCCAAGGACCGCATGAGCTTGGCGGATTTGGAAACTGTCACCCCGGCGCAGCTGATCCACGTCCGGCCGGTGGTTGCCACCATGCAGGAATTCTTTTCGTCCTCGCAGCTGTCCCAATTTATGGACCAGACCAACCCCTTAGCCGAGCTGGAGCACAAGCGAAGGCTTAGTGCCATGGGCCCGGGCGGGCTATCCAGAGAGCGCGCGGGTTTTGAAGTCCGCGACGTGCACCACAGCCACTACGGCCGCCTGTGTCCAATTACTACGCCGGAAGGCCCGAACATCGGGCTGGTGGCGCACTTGGCCACTTACGCCCGGGTGAATGATTTTGGTTTTATTGAAACGCCATACCGCAAGGTTAAAAAAGTCGCCAAGAACGACGGCCGCGACGGCGTTGGCGAGATCGCGCTGTACGACGTAAAAGACGAAAGCGGCCAGGTGGTAGTGCCGGCCGGTCAAACCGTGAGCGAGAAGCAGGCTAAGGTTCTGGCCAAACACGAGCAACTGCTGGAGTTCCGCATTAAGCCGCGCGCGACCGACCAGATTATTTACTTAGACGCTTTCGAAGAGGAACTTTTGATTATTGGCCAATCGAACATTGCCATAGACGAGCAGGGTCATTTTGTTGAGCCGCGCTCCAGCGTGCGCGTGCGCAGCGTGCCCTCCATTGCCAGCACCGACGATATTGACTGTTTGGACGTCAGCCCCAAGCAGATTATTTCCGTGACCACGTCTTTAATTCCGTTCCTCGAACACGACGACGCCAACCGCGCTTTGATGGGCAGTAACATGCAGCGGCAGGCGGTGTCTTGCATCAAACCCGAAGCGCCGTTGGTCGGCACCGGCATGGAGCAAAAAGCCGCGCGCGACAGCGGCACCGTGGTTTTGGCTGAAGAAGACGGCGAGGTTGTGTCCGTGGCCGGCGATAAAATTGTGGTGGTCGGCGACAAGGGCAAGAAAAAGGAATATCATTTGCTTAAATTTTTGCGCACCAACTCGGCGACGGCCATTAACCAGATCTCGCGCGTCAGCAAGGGCCAGAAAGTGAGGAGAGGCGATTTGTTGGCCGACGGCGCTTCGACCGAGCAGGGAGAACTGGCGTTGGGCCAGAATGTCCTGGTGGCGTTTTTGTCCTGGGAGGGCGGCAACTACGAAGACGCCATTTTACTTTCCGAGCGCTTGGTGCAGCAAGACCGCTATAGCAGCATTCACATTGACGATTTTAAAATCGACGTGCGCGATACTAAATTAGGCCCGGAGCAGGTCACCCGCGATATCCCCAATGTTGGTGAAGAAAAGTTAAAAGATCTCGACGAGAACGGCGTAATCCGCATTGGCGCGCAGGTTAAGGCCGGCGATATTCTGGTGGGTAAAATTACCCCCAAGGGCGAGACCGATTTGACCGCGGAAGAAAAACTTTTGCGCGTAATTTTTGGCGAAAAATCCCGCGACGTTAAGGATACATCTTTAACTCTGCCGCACGGCGAGTACGGCAAGGTTGTGAACATTCGAGAGTGGACGCGCGAGGCCGGCGACAAACTGCCGTCCGGGGTGATTCGCAGCATTCAGGTTTCTGTGGCGGTGCTGCGCAAGATTCAGGTCGGCGACAAAATGGCCGGCCGCCACGGCAACAAGGGTGTTATTAGCAAGATTATTCCGGTCGAAGATTTGCCGTTCATGAAGGACGGACGAACCGTGGATGTGATTTTAAACCCGCTTGGCGTGGTGAGCCGTATGAATTTGGGACAGATTTTAGAAACGCACCTTGGCATGGCTGCGCTGAAGCTGGATTATCACGTGGCCACGCCGGTGTTAGATGGGGTATCCGAAAGCCAAATTAAGCAGGAGCTGGCGCGTGCCGGCGTTCCCGAGGACGGCAAGGTTATACTCTACGACGGCAAGACCGGCGAGCCGTTCGACGAAAAGGTTACAGTGGGCGTGATGTACTTTTTAAAGCTGCACCACTTGGTGGACGACAAAATGCACGCGCGCAGCACCGGCCCGTACAGTTTAATCACCCAGCAGCCCTTGGGCGGCAAGGCCCAGTTTGGCGGCCAGCGTTTTGGGGAAATGGAAGTTTGGGCGTTGGAAGGTTATGGCGCGGCCCATACCCTCCAGGAAATGCTGACTATTAAATCCGACGACGTGGTTGGCAGAAGCAAGACTTACGAATCCATTGTGAAAGGCGAGCCCATTAAGAAGCCGAACATCCCGGAAAGTTTTAGGGTGTTAGTTAAGGAACTGCAATCTTTAGGTTTAGATGTGGAGCTTTTGGGCAAGGATGGCATGGTAACCTCGGCGGCTGAGGAGCCGGAGATTGTGGTACCCGGGCAACAGCCCGGTGCGCCGCAGCCGGCCGCGCCCGAGCTGAATTTGTTCGAAGACGAGAAGCCCAAGGAAAAAAAGAAAAAGAAGGAGAAAATGAAATAGCGAATAGGCAATAGGCAAGAGGTAAGAGTCGCTATTAACTATTAACTAATCACTAATCGCTATCAACTATGTTTACACAAACCGAAGATTTCAAAGGCGTCAGAATCAAACTCGCCAGCCCCGAGACCATTATGCAATGGTCACACGGCGAGGTGACCAAGCCCGAGACCATTAACTACCGCACCCAGCGCCCGGAAAAGGACGGCTTGTTCGACGAAAAGATTTTTGGTCCGATCAAGGACTGGGAATGCTACTGCGGCAAGTACAAGCGCATTCGCTACAAGGGTATAGTTTGCGACAAGTGCGGGGTGGAAGTTACTAAGTCTAGCGTGCGCCGCGAACGCATGGGGCACATTAAATTGGCGGTGCCGGTTACGCACATTTGGTTTTTGCGCGGGGTGCCGAGCCGTTTGGGTTTAATTTTGGACTTAGGCGTCATGGATCTGGAAAAAGTCGTCTATTTTGCCTCTTACATTATTACCAGCGTGGACGAGGAAGTCCGCCAGCAAACTTTAGAGCAGATTGAGCGGGAGTTTAAGAGCAAGAAGAAGGAGATTGAAGACAAGTACGAGGCCATGATCGCCAAGGTCCGCAGCACCATGCAGCAGAAGGGCAGTAAGGACAAGGACTTGCTCCAGGCCGAGATCGACACCGAAGTTACCCGGCTGAAGGACGCCTGGGCCAAAGAGCAGGAGGCTTTAGAGGATATTCGCGACCAAGCCCGCAGCGAGCTGAAAGGTATTAAAAAGCTGCAGGTCATTTCGGAATTGGCTTACCGTGATTTATCGCTGAAGTACGGACCGGTGTTTACCGCCGGCATCGGCGCCGAAGCCTTAAGGGGGCTGCTGGAAGAGATTAACTTAGAGCAATTGGCGCAGGATTTGCAAACTGAACTGCCTGAGCTGGAAGGTCAAGCCCAACGCAAAGTTTTAAAGCGTTTAAAGTTGGTTAAGTCACTGATTAATTCGGGTCTGCGGCCGGAGTGGATGTTAATTACCATGCTGCCGGTTATCCCGCCGGATCTGCGCCCCATGGTGCAGTTAGACGGCGGCCGGTTTGCCGCTTCGGACTTAAACGATCTGTATCGCCGCGTCATTAACCGCAATAACCGGTTAAAGAAGCTTTTGGAGATTAAGGCGCCGGAAGTCATTACTCGCAACGAAAAGCGCATGTTGCAGGAAGCCGTAGACGCGCTGATCGATAATTCTATCCGCCACGGCAAGGAAGTGACAGCCTCCACCGGCCAAAAGCGCAAGCTCCGTTCGTTGGCCGACATGCTGAAAGGCAAGCAGGGTCGTTTCCGCCAAAACCTTTTGGGTAAACGCGTGGATTACAGCGGCCGCAGCGTGATTGTGGTCGGCCCGCACTTAAAG
>JAGWQI010000105.1 GCA_028870105.1 Patescibacteria group bacterium | reverse complement strand
CATCCAGGTGTCATTGCGAGGCGTCCCGAAGTTTTTGCTCGGGACGGCGAAACAATCTTAATCCAGCGATACAGATCGCTTTGGGTGCACTCGCGATGACGAAGGATAATATGTTCATAAAAGACCTATTTGAGGTGGGGGAGATAATGGAATGGGAAGACAAGAATAAGGCAATTAAGCCGCTGGACGGCGATGACTGCGTTATTACCGGCAAGCAACTTAATAAGTCCAAAATTATTTTGCATATGAAACGCGTAAGCGATGACAGCGAGGGTAACGTGTTTGTCCGGCTGAAAGACGACCAAAAGAGCCAGTTCGCGATTTCAAAAAAGTTTTTAGCCAGCAAAAAAGTGCTTGGTTTAACTTTGAATCAGTTTAAGAATTTGGATATAGAAGAATTATAAAATATCGATCCTGACGCAATCCGCCGCTGGCGGACAGGATGATAATTAAGAATAAGGAGAAACATTATGCCAAAAATCATAGGGATAGACTTAGGGACATCAAACAGCGCGGCGGCGGTTATGCAGGGCTCAAGCCCTGTCATTATTCCGGCGGCCGAGGGCACCTCGGCGGCGGGGAAAGCTTTTCCGTCGTACGTGGCCTTTACCAAAGAAGGCCAGCTGTTGGTCGGCGAACCGGCCAGGCGCCAGGCCGTGACCAATCCGGAGGGCACAATTTTTGAGGCTAAGCGGAAAATGGGTACGACTTTTAAATATAATATCAACGGCAAAGACTACACGCCGGAGCAGATTTCGGCTTTCATTTTGCAAAAAATCAAAAAAGACGCCGAAACTTTTTTGGGCGAACCGGTAACCAAGGCGGTCATTACCGTGCCGGCCTATTTTGACGACAGCCAGCGGCAGGCCACTAAGAACGCCGGCGAGATCGCGGGTTTGGAAGTGGTGCGCGTCATTAACGAGCCCACGGCCGCGGCCTTTGCTTATGGATTAGACAAATCCTCATCGAAAGACCAAAAAATCTTGGTGTTCGATTTGGGCGGCGGTACCTTGGACGTGACCATTATGGATTTCTCCGAGGTTGACAACCAAGCTACGTTCGAAGTTAAATCTACCAGTGGCGACACCGCCTTAGGCGGCAAAGACATGGACGCGGCGCTTATTAAATTTATAACCGACACTTTTAAGGCCGAATCC